>NZ_JBHYMC010000011.1:0-147081 GCF_042742535.1 Streptomyces sp. NPDC058880 | reverse complement strand
GCCGCGGGCCCCGGCCGCGCTCGGGGCGGGGCCCCTCTGCGTACCGGCCCGTGGTCCGGCCCCGGCCGGACTACTCGTCGTCCTCGTCCTCGTCGTCGAGCCGGGCCAGCCAGGTGGCCAGGCGTTCCACCGGGACCTCGAAGTCCGGGTTCAGGTCGACGAAGGTGCGCAGCTGCTCGGCGAGCCACTCGAAGGTGACCTCCTCCTCGCCGCGCCGCTTCTCCAGCTCCTCGATGCCGCGATCGGTGAAGTACAAGTCGGGCTCCGTGCCGTGATGGGATCGTGCAGGGGGTGTTTCCCGCCAGGATAATCCGCAGCGCCCGGGACACCTCCCGCCCCCGGTGTCCCCGGCGCTAGCCTGGAGGTCCGACGAGCGGGCGGGGGCGTGGATGACCGACGGGCGCACGACCGGGACGGCGCGCGCCTTCGAGCTCCTCGAACCACTCGTCCAGGCGGCGACGGTACGCGTCCACGCCCCGCCGGGCGGGTATGACAACCCCGGCAGCCATCGGACCGGTCCCACCTGGGGGAGCGGTTTCTTCATCGCCCCCGGCTGGGTCCTGACGTGCGCGCACGTGGTCGGCGAAGGGGGTGCCGCCATGCGTCTGACAGGCCGTGAGGTCGGCATCACCTTCCACTCCGGCAGACCCCGCCACGGTGGCCCCGGCGCGCCGGGCGCCGTCACCGGGACCGTCACCGGGCGCGTGGAGTGCGTACTGCCCGAGCGCCTGGAGGAGCGCAGGCCCGGCCGGCACGCCCTGTGGGACCTGCCCGACCTGGCACTCGTCCGGGTCCTGGCCCCCGTGTCCCACGCCTGCGTCTGGCTGACCGACCGCTCCAGACCGCGCTTCGACGAGGTCGCCTACTTCGGCTGCACGGAAGACCTCGGCACGCCCGAGATCACCGGCCGCACCACCCGGCTGCGCGGCACCGCCGGCAACGGCGCCGCCATCCGGCTCGCCGCCGACGACGAGATCGACCCCGGCATGTCCGGCGGACCGGTCGTGGACCTGGCCCGCGGGGAGGTCGTCGGCGTGGTCAAGGCCCGACGGCAGACGGGAGGCGGCGGACTCGCCGTCTCCGTCGTACAGTTGCGCACCCTCCCGATGGCCTCGCGGGGACAGGTCGGGCTCTACCGCCGGATCATGCAGGCCCACGACCTGTACCACTACGACCAGCACCTCAGCGACCTCGACAACCGCCGCACCTGGACCGACGTGCACGGCGAGCTCCCGCCGCAGGAGCGGGACCCGTACGGCGGCCGGGGAGGGCTCACCCCCGGCGAACGCACCACCCTGTGCGGGCTGCTGGCCGAACTGCCCCCGCCCAGCTCCTCCGAGGCGGTGCGCGCCCTGGTGGAGGCGGTTCGCGGTGAGGAACCGGACCCGCAGCCGCCGGCCCCGCTGAGCTGGCGCGACGGGCTGGGACTGCTGCACGACCCGCCGGGCGGCAGCGGTGAGGCCGCGGCGATGCTCCGGTACGCGACCGACGTCAGCGTGGCCGACTACCGCGAACCCCCGACGCCGGGCGCCGACGAGGAGTTGTGGGACTGGGTACGGGCCACGGCCGAGCGGCTGTGGCGGCCGCTGCGGCGTGAACTGGGCGAGCGCCACGAGCGGGGCCTCGCCGAGCGCGAGCGCCGCCGCCGCGCCTCGGCGGGCCGGGCGGCGGGCGGGCCCGCCCCGAGGGCCGGCGGACTGCCGCCCGGGGCGTCGGTCCTGCTGGAGGTCTGGGCCCACGGCTGGGAGCACCTGTACGACTGGCGGGTCTCGGTGCTCGCGGGCCCGGCCCACCCCGGTCGGCTGACCCCCGTGGACTCGGGCGTGCGGGCCACCGTCGCGGACCTGCCGGAGCGGTTGCGGGCGCCGCTCGCCGAGGCCTTCCGGCGCTGCGACACCCACGTCGCCGCGGCCCTGCTCGAAGTGGCGGTGGCCCCCGAACTGTTCGGGCTGGCGGTGGAGGACTGGACGGTGTCCGGCGGAGTACCGCTGGGCGTGCAGCGGCCGGTGGTGCTGCGCCACCCCGGCGGTCCGGACGCCCGGGGCGCGGACCGGGGCCGGAGCGGTCCGGAGGGCCACCCGGCGGACCACGAGGCCGCCAGGGCCGCCGCCCGGTGGACCCGGGTGCAGGCGGGACCGCTCCAGGACGAGCGGGCCGACTGCGCGGGCGGCCGTCCGCGCGCACCGTCCGCGGCGTGGCTGTCGGGCCTGCCCGACACCACCGTCCCGGTGCACTGCCGGGCCGCCGACCAGGAGCCCACACTGGGGTCGCTGCACGCGGTACGGGACGCCGGCTACGGGGTGGCCGTGACCCGCAGGCCGCCGCCGGAGCCCGGGGTGCCGTGCGCGCCGTTCCACCGCGGGCTGCGGGAGGAGCTGGCCGACGCGGGGCGGGCGGAGGTGCTGCCGCTGCGGTTCCAGACGTTGCGGGGCCGGGCGCACGGGGCGGACCCGGACGCCTACTGGGCGGCAGGGGCGGGGCTGGTGTGGGAGGACCCGGCGCGGCCGCTGCCGGACGTCGAGCCGCTCCACGGCGACCTATGAGGGCGGCCGGCCCGGCGGATTCGAGGGAGGGAACAGGCACCATGAACGACGACTGGCTCATCTACCGCGGGGTCGGCGAACCCCACGACGGCATCGACGCCCTGCCCGACCCGCCGCCCTGGCGGAACTTCGACGGCGGGCCCCTCGTGGCGCCGGGCCCGGCCGCCGCCGCCGAGGGCAACGTCGCCCGCCGGCTCGGCGCGCACCGGCAGGCCGCAGAACTGCACCGGCCGGAGCCCGAGGAGCTGGAGGCCGTCAATGCGGCGCTGTACCTGCGGCGGCCGCTGCTGGTGACCGGATTTCCCGGAACCGGGAAGTCCACCCTTGCGCACTCCGTCGCCCACGAGCTGAAACTGGGGCGGGTGCTGCGCTGGCCGGTGGTGTCGCGGACCGTGCTCCAGGACGGGCTCTACCGCTACGACGCCCTCGCCCGCCTCCAGGACGTGCAGCTCGCGGCCAGCGGGGCGGCGGCCGGGGCGGGAACACCCGCCGCGGTCCCCGGTATCGGCAGGTACATCCGGCTCGGACCCCTGGGCACCGCCCTGCTGCCCACCGCACGGCCCCGCGTGCTGCTCGTCGACGAACTCGACAAGAGCGACATCGACCTCCCCAACGACCTCCTGAACGTGCTGGAGGAGGGGGAGTTCGCCCTCCCCGAGCTGGAGCGGGTCGCCGACACCGAGCCCGAGGTCGAGGTGCTCACCGACGACGGGGCGAAGGTGACCGTGCGGGGCGGCCGGGTCCGCTGCCGGTCCTTCCCCTTCATCATCCTGACCAGCAACGGCGAACGGGACTTCCCCGCCGCCCTGCTGCGACGCTGCATCCAGCTCAAACTCGGGCAGCCCGGCGAGAAACGCCTCGCCACCATGGTCCGCGCCCACCTCGGAGAGGAAGCCGCCCGGCTCGGCGGCGACCTGATCCGCGAGTTCCTGGGCCGCTCGCAGTCCGAACTGGTCGCCGCCGACCAGCTCCTCAACGCCGTCTACCTGACCCACTACACCTCCCCGGCGACCCGGGAGGACCTCGCCGACCTGCTCATCCAGCGCCTCGACCGACCGAGGTGACCGGCCGTGCCCGAACCTGCCGTACCGCCCTGCCCCGCCGCGCCGCCGTCCGCCGCACCCGGCGTTCCGGAACTGGCCGCCCTGCTGCGGGCTGCCGGGCTCGATCCCTCCGCCGAGGAACTCGCCGACGCCCTCTGGCTCGCCGGGCACATCCGCGGTCCCGGACCGGACCTCCCGGGCACCCGGGACCCGGGGCCAGAAGCGGAATCCGATGATCCGGTGGTGGAGTCCGTGGACCCCGCACGGGCGGAGGCGGATCCCGAGGACCCCGTGCGGCTCTACGCACCCGGGGCGCACCGCGCCGGCGAGGCCGGGGGCGAGCCGCCCGAGCAGTCGCCCGAGGAGTACGGAGTACCCGTACGCGTGCCCGGCGCCGCCGCCCTGCCCCGCATCCTCGACGTCCAGCGGGCCCTACGGGCCCTCCAGCGGCACCGACCGTCGGCCCCGCCCACCCGGCTGGTGATCGACGAGGGCGCCACCGCCGACGCCAGCGCCCGCGCCCTCGGCCTGCTCATCCCGGTGCTGCGGCCGGAGACCCGGCGGGAGGCGACCGTACGGCTCGTGATGGACGCCTCCCCCTCCATGGCGGTCTGGCAGGAGATGTTCGAGGAACTGCGCTCCGTCTGCGAGCGGTTGGGGGCCTTCCGAGACGTCCAGGTGCACTACCTGCACCGCCGGCAGGACGGCACGGCGGCGCTCGGACGCGGCCCCGGCCCCGGCTCCGCACTGCGCTCGGGTGACCAGCTGCGGGACCCGACCGGCCGGGCCCTGACCATGGTCGTCTCCGACTGCGCCGGGCCGCTGTGGCGCGAGGGCCAGGCCCAGCGGCTGCTGCACCGCTGGGCCGAGTGCACCCCGTGCATGGTGGTCCAGCCCCTGCCGCAGCGGTTGTGGGGGCGCAGCTGGCTGCCGACCGAGCGGGGCACCCTCGCCCGGCTGGAGGGTGCCGGACCGAAGCTGCGGTTCCGGCCGGACCGGCCGCCGCTGCCCGGCCGGCCCGCGGGCGGGATCGCCGTGCCGGTGCTGCCGCCGAGCCCGACCGCGCTCGGGGCATGGGCCCGGCTCGTCGCCGGCCTCGGCACCGGGCCGGTCGCCGCCGAGGTGGGCCGGGTACGGGCGGACCACCCGGCCGCGCCCGTCCCGCCACCGCCCGCCGCCCGCCCGCCGCGCGAACTCGTCGCACGGTTCCGCTCCTCGGCCGCGCCCCGCGCCGTACAACTGGCCGTGTACCTGTCGGCGGCCCCGCTGACGCTGCCCGTCATGCGCCTGGTGCAGCGCACGATGCTGCCGGACTCCGAGCCGTCGGACCTGGCGGAAGTACTGCTCAGCGGGCTGCTGAGGCGCAGCGCACCGGGCCCGGGACACTGGTACGAGTTCGTGCCCGGGGTACAGGACGTACTGCTGGGGCCGCTGGGCCGCGACGAGGCCGCGCTGGTCCTCAAACACTGCTCGGAGTACGTAGGGGCGCACTTCGGCGCCGGCGTGCGCAACTTCCCCGCCCTCGCGGTCGCACAGCTGACCGGCATGGCACCGCTGGTGGAGGCCGCCGAGCCGGACGACGGTGAACAGGACCCCGGGGGGCGGCTCCCGCAGGCCTTCGCACAGGTTTCGGCCAAAGTCGTACGGCGCTTCCTGCCCGGTGTACCGCAGGACGGGCAGGCGGTACGGGAGACCCGGGCGGCCCCCCTGCCCGCCCGGGCCGGGGCGGTGCGCGCCGCCCGGGACCGCCTCGCGGACGCGGACGCCGAAGGCGACGCGGGTCCGCGGGCCCTGCACGAGGCCGTGGCGGTCCTGCGGCGGGCGGTCACGGCCCCGGTCGGGCCCGCGGACCCGCCGGAGGAGGCCGAGACGGAGCTGGCGGGCGCGCTGCTGCGGTTGTGGGCGGCCGAACGCGACCCGGAACTCCTCGCCGAGGCCCAGCGGGCCGTGAGCGGGCTGCGGACCGCCGCCGCGTGGGCGGCGCGCGGGCGGGTGCTGTACGAGCGGGCGCTCGCCGCCGGCCCGGACCCCGAGCTGCTCGCCGCGGCGGACCGCGAGTTCGCGGCGGCGGCCGCATCTCCCACCGCCGCACCGGAACTGCGGCGGGACTGCGCGGTACGGCGGGCCGAGACCCTGATCCGGCTCGGCGGGCTGCGCGACGACACGGACGCGCTGCGCGCGGCCCGCGCGGCCCTGGCCCCCCTGGCGGGCTCCGTCCCCGGCGGGGAACCAGGGCAGGACACGGGACCGGCCCCGGAGGCTGCCTCCGCACCCCACCACGAGCTGCACCGGGCCCTCGGCCGGGTCCTGCTGGCGCTCCTGCCCCGCACCCCCGACCCGGCCGAGCGCACCGCCCTGGCCGAAGAGGCCGCCGGCCGGTTGGCGGCGGCCCTGAGCGCACCGCCGGCCGGATCCGGATCCGGGGCGGTGTCCCGGGCCGGATCCGGGCGGGTGCGGGTGGAACTGGCCGACGCGCTGCGGCACCTTCCGGCGCGGCTGGAGGAGGCCGCCGCGCAGCTGGCCACCGTTCTGGAGGAGACCGGCGGGGATCCGGAGCTGCGGGTGGCCGCCCTGCTGTGCCTGGCCCGGGTCCACCGCGAGCGGTACGCCCGCGACGCCGACCCGGTGGCGCTGGAGGAGGCGGCCGAGGCCTACGGCCGTGCCCGCAGGCTCGCGCCCCGCGATGGGGAGGCCTTCCGGGACCTCCTTCCCGAGTGGGGCGACGTCCTGCTGGAACGCGCCCGCGGCGCCGGCGGTCGCCGCTTCACCGGGGCGGCCGTACGCGTCCTGCGCGAGAGCCGGGCGGCCGTCCCGCAGTCCGACCCGGGAGCCGCCCACCGGCTGGTGCGGCTGGCCACCGGGCTGCGGCTGCGCCACGCGTACGACAGGGACGCGGTGGACCTGCGGGAGGCGGAGTACCTGTTGGAACTGGCCGTCCGCAACAGCCGCGGCCCGCTCGAACGGGCCCGCGCCTGGCGGGACCACGCCGATGTGCAGCAGGAGATCCACGGCCACACACGGGCCGCGGACCGCCTCGACCGGGCCGCCGAGTCCTACCGGCTGGCCTGGCGGGCGGCCCTGGAGGCGGACCGCGAGGGCCGCGACGACCACGAGGGACGCGAGGAGCCCGACGGCCGGGCGGGCCGCGAGGACACCGCGCTGCGCCTGGCCGCCCGGGTGCAGGAGTCCCGCGGGGAGGTGCTGGAGCGGCTCGCCCGGCCCAGGGCGGCCCTGGAGGAGTACCGCTCGGCGCTACAGCTGTGGAAGCGGATCGGTGCCGACCCCGACGGGCGCTCCGAAGGGCTGCGTGCGCGGGTGCGGGCCCTGGAGGCGGGGCAGTGAGGGCCGCACCGCGGGCACGGCCCGCTGTTTCCGCCGACCGCCCCGGGGGAAAAGGCAGGGGACCGTCCGGAATGCGACGCGACATGGGGAGCGGCGGCACATGGTGACGAAACGTCAGGACGTGGTGCCGGCGGCCACCGGCACCGGCTGCCCCGGGCGGCTGCCGGACCTCTCCGGGCTCGACCTGGCCGCGCTGCGCGGGATCGACCATCCCGTACTGGCCGAGGTGATCGAAGGCCTGGTGGAACGCGTGGCCCACCCGGCCGAAATCCTCAACGCCTACGACTCCAGCGCTGCCTGACCCCCGCCGGTCCCCGGAAGCCCGCCCCGGCAGCACACCCGGCGCGATCCCGACGCCGATGGGGCGTCCGGCCCTCGTGCCCCGCCCGGCCGAGGTCCGCCCCCGGCCCCTCCCCTCCCGTGCCCCGTCCCGTGCCGCCTCCCGCACCAGGACCCGAACCCTGCGCCCCGCAGGCCCGGCCCGGCCCGAAGGCGCCGGCGGCACCGGGCACGTCCCCGCGCGGCGGCCCCGCTGCCGAACCCGCCCCCTTCGGGCGCGGGTTCGGGCCACGGACGCAGGTCCGAGAGCGGTCCGGTGCGGGCGAGTTGACCACTTTCCGCCGTTAGCCGGGACCGGCGGAAGGGCAGGGATGGACCGTCCGCCGGGGCGCCCCGGCGGTGGGGCGGGGAGGGAGCGCGGCGATGCGGCGAGCGATCACGAACGGCTCCCCGCCACCCGCGTCCGCCGGACCGGCCGGCCCCGCGCCGCACACCGCCCCGGGCCCCGTCCGGCCGGCGGCCGGCCCCGCGGCGCACGCGTCCCGGCACGCCCGCAACGCCCCCTGGCCCTACACCCGGCTCGACGTCGCCGCCGCGCGGGCGGCAGGCCACCCGCCCCGTCCCATCCGCCAGTTCGTGCTCAAGACCCGCAGCCGCTGCAACCTCGCCTGCACCTACTGCTACGTCTACGAGATGGCCGACCAGGGCTGGCGCGACCAGCCCGTCGCCATGGACCCGACCACCGCCGCCCGCGCCGCGCAGCGGATCGCCGAGCACGCCGCCGCCCACGACCTGCCCCGCGTCGACCTGGTCCTGCACGGCGGCGAACCCCTCCTCACGGCCCCCGCCGCACTGGCCGCGCCCGTGGAAGCCGTGCGCGCCGCCCTCGCCGCCACCACCCCCCGCACCCGGATCACCGCCACCGTCCAGACCAACGGCACCCTCCTCACCCGCGGCCGCCTCGCCGCCCTCGCCGCCGCCGGGATCCGCATCGGCGTCAGCCTCGACGGAGGGCTGCCCGCGCACAACACCCGCCGCGTCGACCACGGCGGCCGCCCCGGCTTCGGCGCCGCCGCCCGCGGCCTGCGCCTGCTCGCACGCCACCCCGACAGCTACGCCGGCGTGCTCTGCGTCGTCGACCTCGCCCACGACCCGGTGGAGACCTACGAATCCCTGCTCGCCTTCGCCCCGCCCACCGTCGGCCTGCTGCTCCCGCTCGCCAACTGGAGCGCCCCGCCGCCCCCGGGCCCAGACCGCCGGCCCGGCGGGAACCCGTACGCCGACTGGCTCCTCGCCGTCTTCGAACGCTGGTGGCACGACGGAGCACGACGCACCCGCATCCGCCTCTTCGAAGAGATCATCGCCCTGCTGTTCGGACTGCCCGCCACCACCGAGACCCTCGGGCTCGCGCCCGCCGCCACCGCCGTCATCGAGACCGACGGTTCCATCGAACAGGCCGACTCGCTGAAATCCGCGTACGAGGGGGCCACGGCCACCGGCATGGCCCTCGACACCCACAGCTTCGACCAACTCCTCGACCACCCCGGGTTCGCCGCCCGCCAGCTCGGACGGGACGCCCTCGCCGCCGGATGCCGCACCTGCGAACTCGTCGAGGTCTGCGGCGGAGGCCACTACCCGCACCGCTACCGCGCCGGCGAGGGCTTCCGGCAGCCGTCCGTCTACTGCGCCGACCTCCAGGTCCTCATCCGGCACATCGCCGCCGCCGTCCAGCACGCCGCCGGCGGCCCGCGCCGCGCCACCGCCGCCCGCCCCCCGGCGGCCGCCTCATGACCGCCGCCCTCACCGCCTTCAGCGTGTCCTCCCACACCCTGCGCGCCCTCGCCTCCACCGAGCCCTCCCCGGAAGGCACCCGCCTGGTCCGCGACGTACGCCGCTCCAAACGCCTGGTCCTGCTCCGCGCCGTCCTCGACGCAGCCCCCGGCGGCAGCGCCGGCCAGGCCGCCGAGCACTGGGCCCTGCTGGAGGAGGCCGAACGCCGCGCCCCCGCCGCCGTACGCGACGTACTGCACTACCCCGCCACCGGTGTCTGGGCCGAGGAGACCCTGCGCAGGCTGCACACCCCCTTCGGCCCGCCGCCCGACCTCGCCCACCTCGGCGCCCTCGCCGCGGCCGCCGCCCTGCGCGCGGGGATCCCCTTCACCCACACCCTTCGGCCCGTGCACGGCCGCCTCGTCCTGCCCACGCTCGGCCTGCTGCGCCCGGACCGCCCCGGCCCGCTCGTGCTCACCGAACGCTCCTGGGACCCCGACGACCCCGCCACACTGCCCCTGCACGCACTGCCCGGAGGCCGCACCGCCCTCGACGACCTCGACCCCTACCGGGCGCCCTGCCCCGCACGGCCCGCACCCCTGCGCCCCGCCCGCCGCCTCACCGCCAAGGGCCACAAACGGTGGGACACCCAGTGGTCCGGCGCGCTCACCCTGCTCCAGCGCTACGACACCGTCCGCGCGGAGGAGACCGTACAACTGCTGCGCTCCCTCGTACCGCTGGCCGGCGGGTCCCGCTCCAGCGGCGCCACCCTGCCCGCGGCCGCCGGGTCCGTGCTCGCCCGCGCACAGGCCCCGCCCGCTCTCGCCGCGACCCTCGTCCACGAGGTGCAGCACGGCAAACTGACCGCCCTCGCCGACGTCCTGACCCTGCACACCGCCGACGCCGCGCCCCGCCACTGGGCCCCCTGGCGCAGCGACCCCCGCCCCCTGGAGGGACTCCTGCACGGCACCTACGCCCACCTGGCGCTGGCCGGGTACTGGCAGCGCGCCGCGCTCTACGGAGCCCGCGGCGCCTGGGCCCAGCACGCCCGCATCCGCGCCCAGGTCGCCGCCGTCCTCCCCGCCCTGCGCGCACACGACCGACTGACCACGGCGGGACGGGAGTTCACCGACGCCATGGCCGCCGCCGAACGGGCCATGGACGAGCTCCCGCCCCCCGGCGACCAGCACGCCGCGGCCCGCCGTACCGTCGACCGCGAACGCCGCGCCTGGTGCGAGGAACACCCCGAACTCGCCCCGTTCGTGAAGGTCTGACGGGCCGTCCGCTGCGGTACCTTTTCAGTCCCGTCCACCGCCCGCAGCCCAGGGAGACGGCCGCATGACCACCGGTAGCCGGCAGGACCGCGAATCGGCGCAACAGCCTCCCCAACCGCAACAGCCCCAGCAGCCTCTCCTGCCGCAGCAACCCCAGCGGCCCCAGCGCTTCGTCATCAGCTTCGCGGGGTTCAACCGCCCCTGGGCCGTGTGGATCGCCCACCGCCTGGAGGAACACGGCCACCGCGTCGCCCTCCAGCGCTGGGACCCGCAGAACAGCCCCGGCCTCACCCAGGCCCTGGACGACCTCGCCCGCTCCGGCAGCCGCGTCCTCCTCGTCCTCAGCGAACGCTACTTCTCCGCCGGCACCCACACCGACGACGAGTGGAACACCGCCCTGCGCGCGGTCACCGACACCCACCCGGACCGATTCGCCGCCGTCTGCCTCACCGACGCGCCCCTGCCCAGCGCCGTCGCCGTACTGGAGAAGACCGACCTGTGGGGCCTCGACGCCTACGAGGCCGAATACCGCGTACTGCGCCGACTCGAACTGCCCACCGACCGCATCGGCACCGAAACCGGCCGCCGCGGTCCCCGCTTCCCCAACGACCCGCCCGAGATCTGGGGCCGCGTCCCGCGCCGCAACCCCCGCTTCACCGGCCGCAACGACGTCATCGGCACCCTGCGCCAGGCCCTCGCCGAAGCACCGCCCGGCGCGTCCACCGTCACCCTCCTCGGCCTCTCCGGCGTCGGCAAGACCCAGGTCGCCACCGAATACGCCTACCGCTTCGCCTCCGAGTACGACGTCGTGTGGTGGGTCCCCGCCGAGGACCGCCCCACCCTGCGCGAACGCCTCGCCGAACTCGCCCCCGCCCTCGGCCTCCCCCGAGGCGCCGGCAGCTACGGCGAGCAGATCAGGGCCGTCCTCGAAGCGCTGCGCCGCGGAACCCCGTTCAGCCGGTGGCTGATGGTCTTCGACGGCTGCGACAACCCCGACGACCTCATCGACCTGCTCCCCTCGGGCGGCTCCGGCGACGTCATCATCACCTCCCGCAACCGCGAATGGGCCGCCCGGCACACCAGCCTCGTCGAGGTCCCCCTCTACGCCCGCCCCGAATCGATCACCTTCATCCGCCGCCGCGCCCTGCGCCTCACCGCCGACGAGGCCGACCAGCTCGCCGAGGCCCTGGAGGACTACCCGCTCGCCCTCGACCAGACCGCAGGCTGGCTCGCCGACTCCCCGCTGCCCGTCGGCGACTACCTCGCCCTCCTTCAGCGCCGGATGGACTCCCGCGAGGCCGTCACCGTCTCCGAGGACTACCCGCTGCCCTTCCCCACCGCCCTCGCGATACTCCTCAACAACGTCCGGGAGAACTTCCCCGACGCCCTCGCCCTGCTGCGGCTGTTCGTGTTCTTCGCCCCCGGCCCGGTCCCCCTGCGCCTGCTGCGCGAATTCCCCGCCGACGACGTGCCCGAACAGCTCGCCGGCCTCATCAACGACCAGATCCGGTGGAACGGCGCGCTCAACAAGCTCGTCCAGTTCTCCGTCGTACGACTGGAGTACTCCGACCTCCCCGTGGAGGAGGGCGGCGGCGGGCTGGAGACCGTACAGCTCCACCGCATGGTCCACGGCATCGTCCGCGAGGACCTCTCCGAGGAGGAGGCCGAGCCCCTCGCCCGGGCCGTCCGCCAGGTCCTCGCCGCCGCCGACCCCGGCCGGCCCTCCGACTCCCGGCTCTGGCCCCGCTACGCCGAACTCGTCCCCCACCTCCTCCCCTCCGGCGCCATCACCAGCAGCAACCCGCGGATCCAGAACTTCCTGCTGCACTGCCTGCGCTACCTGATCCTCGCCGGCGAATACCGCACCTGCCTGCACCTGTGCGAGGAGACCGACCAGATCTGGCGGGCCAGGCTCGGCGAGGACCACCCCAAGGTCCGAGAGCTCAGCTACCAGTACGGCAACTCCCTGCGCAACCTCGGCCTGTTCCGCCGCGCCGAGACCCTCACCCGGGCCGTCGCCGACCGGCTCACCGGCGAACGCGGCGACCAGGACCTGGAGAGCCTGCGCGCCACCAGCGCCTACGGCGGCGTCCTGCTCTGCATCGCCAAGTTCGAACCCGCCCGCGAGATCTTCGAGCACTGCCTCGCCACCTACCGCGAACTGCTCGGCGAGGACGACTCCATCACCCTCGACGCCCAGAACAACCTCGCCGCCACCTACCGGCTGCTCGGCCGCTACCAGGACGCCTACGACCTCGACCTGGACACCCTGCGCCGCCGCGAACGCGTCCTGATGCCCCTGCACATCTCCACCCTCGCCTCCGGCATCGCGTGCGCCATGGGACTCCGGCTCATGGGCCGCTACCGAGAGGCCCAGACCCGGCAGGAACAGGGCGTCAAACTCAACACCCAGGTACTCGGACTCGGCCACCCCCAGACCCTGCGCGCCGAACACAACCTCGGCCTGTGCCTGCGCCGCTCCGGCGACATCCCGGGGGCCGGCCTGCGCCTGCGTACCGTCTGGGAACGCGCGACCCGCGTCTTCGGCGTCGACTACCCGTGGACGCTGATGGTCGCCTCCGACTACGCCACCTACCTCAGGGAGTACGGCGACATCGGCGAGGCCCGCCGGATCTCCGAGGACGTGGTCCGCGGCTACCAGTCGCAGCTCGGCCTCGCCCACCCGTACAGCATCGGCACGGTCGGCAACCTCGGCCTGGTCCTGCGCGCCCAGGGCGAACGCGCCGAGGGCCTCTCCCTGGCCGAGCAGGCGCTGGTCGGCATGCGCGGCGCACTCGGCAGCCGGCACCCCTGGACCCTCGGCTGCGCCCTCAACGCCACCGGACACCGCAACATCAACGGCCGGCTGGAGGACGCCCTGGACCTGAGCCGGGAAACCCTGCGCACGGCCGAGCGGGTCCTGGGCCCCGAGCACCCGATGACCCTGAGCGCTCAGATCGCCCTGGCCGCTGACCTGCGGTCCGTACGCGAGGACACGGAGGCCGGCACACACGAGGACGCGGGCATCAAGGGCCTGACCCGCACCCTGGGCGCCCAACACGTCCACACGGTCTCGGCGAAACAACGCTCCAGACCGTACTGGGACTTCGAGCCACAGCCGTAAGGGCGGTACGGGGCGCTAACACGGGCGGGGGAGGAGCGGGTACGCGTGCCTGCGTACTCGGCGCCCCCCGGCCCCACCACCCGAGCCGGTGGTTGCCCACCCGCCCTCTGGGGAGCGGGGCGCGAGGCGCCGCCCCGCCGTGCTGCGTACGGTGCAGGCGAACTCCGCACCGGTGTGCCGCATCGCGGCACACCGGCTGCGGTGGGCGGTGTTTCGCCGGGGCGGTGGTCAGGGATGTTCGGGGGCCCGCCCGTCCCCTCGTCTGTCCGGTTCGTGCCGGCCGGTCGGGTGCGGTGACCCGGGGGGAAGGTCGGCTGACTCGATGTTGTCGACCGCCGTGGAGAATTCGCGGCCGGACGGCCCCCGGACATAGGCCAGGTCCGCCCAGAGGGGATGGACCGAGTCCGAGACGTCCTCGCTGATCACAGCCATGAGCTCGCCCTCGATCCCGGACGTGACATCGCGTACACGGCGGCGCAGCAGGGGGTGAGGAAGGTACTCGTACCGTTCAGTCATCGGATGATTCCTCAAGGGAGGCAACGAAGCGCTCCCAGCCGGCGCGAGCACGGTCGAGGAGCTCCGGGCTGATGGCCGGCACCTGGCCTGGGCTGGACGAGGGCGAGGCTGCTGGGGGATCGCTTGTCATGTCGGAGACTTCCGGAATCCGGGCCCTATCGGTTTCCCTGTGCGCACAAAAAGAAGGCCGTCTCTTTCCGTAAGCATGCGAACGCGTGCGGTAGTTGTCGATTCGGCAGGCGGAGGCCGCGAAGCGGTCGACCGTGGGCGCGCCGTTCTTGGCGCACCTGGCGCACCTGGTGCGCATGGTGGCGACGGCGGGCGCGACCCGGGACCGGGTGAACGAGATCGCTCGTCGCAGGGGGGAGACGCCTTGGCGCGGGGAATGCCGGAAGGCCCGGCCCCTTGCGGGGCCGGGCCTTCCTGGTGCTGCGGGGGTTACGCGTCGAAGACCTCGTTCAGCAGGAGCTGCTGCTCCGCCTGGTGACGCTTCGCGGAGCCCACCGCCGGCGACGAGCCGTGCGGGCGCGAGATGCGCCGCAGGCGTTCGCCCGCCGGGACGTCCGCGCCGACCGCCAGGTCGAGGTGGTCGATCAGGTTCAGCGCGATGAACGGCCACGCACCCTGGTTCGCCGGCTCCTCCTGGGCCCAGATGTACTTCGCCGCGTTCGGGAACTTGGCGATCTCGGCCTGGAGCTCGGCACCCGGCAGCGGGTACAGGCGCTCGATGCGGATGATCGCCGTGTCCGTGATGCCGCGCTTCTCGCGCTCGGCCTCCAGGTCGTAGTAGACCTTGCCGGCGCAGAAGACGACCTTGCGGACCGCGTTCGCGTCCACGGTGGAGTCACCGATGACCGGGCGGAACGAACCGCTCGTGAACTCCTCCGCCTTCGACGCCGCGGCCTTCAGGCGGAGCATCGACTTCGGGGTGAAGACGACCAGCGGCTTGTGGGCCGGGTTGTGCACCTGCCAGCGCAGCAGGTGGAAGTAGTTCGACGGCAGGGTCGGCATCGCGACCGTCATGTTGTTCTGCGCGCACAGCTGGAGGAAGCGCTCCGGGCGGGCGGACGAGTGGTCCGGGCCCTGGCCCTCGTAGCCGTGGGGGAGCAGGAGGGTGACGCCGGAGGTCTGGCCCCACTTCTGCTCGGCCGAGGAGATGAACTCGTCGACGACGGTCTGGGCGCCGTTGACGAAGTCACCGAACTGGGCCTCCCACAGCACCAGCGCGTCCGGACGGGCCAGCGAGTAGCCGTACTCGAAGCCCATGGCCGCGTACTCGGAGAGCAGCGAGTCGTAGACGTTGTAGCGGGCCTGGTCGTCCGAGAGGTACAGCAGCGGGGTGTAGTCCTCGCCCGTCTCGCGGTCGATGAGCACCGCGTGGCGCTGGCCGAAGGTGCCGCGGCGGGAGTCCTGGCCGGACAGCCGGACCGGGGTGCCCTCCATCAGCAGCGAGCCGAAGGCGAGGGTTTCGCCCATGCCCCAGTCGATGGTGCCCTCGTCGATCATCGCCGCGCGGCGCTGGAGCTGCGGCAGCAGACGCGGGTGGACGGTGACGCCCTCGGGGATGGAGACCTGGGACTCGGCGATCCGCTTGACGACGTCCTGGGAGATCGCGGTGTTCACCGAGACCGGGAAGTCGGCCTGGTCCGGCGTCGGCGCCGCGGAGACGGCGGGCTGCGTGGCGGCCTCGCGGACCTCCGCGAAGACCTTCTCCAGCTGGCCCTGGAAGTCCTGGAGCGCCTGCTCGGCCTCTTCCAGGGTGATGTCGCCGCGACCGATGAGCGACTCGGTGTAGAGCTTGCGCACCGAGCGCTTCTTGTCGATCAGGTCGTACATCAGCGGCTGCGTGAAGGCCGGGTTGTCGGACTCGTTGTGGCCACGGCGGCGGTAGCAGATGAGGTCGATGACCACGTCCTTGTTGAACGCCTGGCGGAACTCGAAGGCGAGCCGTGCGACGCGGACGACGGCCTCCGGGTCGTCGCCGTTCACGTGGAAGATCGGCGCCTCGATCATGCGGGCCACGTCGGTCGCGTACATGGAGGAACGCGAGGACTCCGGGGCGGCGGTGAAGCCGACCTGGTTGTTGATGACCACGTGCACGGTGCCGCCGGTGCGGTAGCCGCGCAGCTGCGACATGTTCAGCGTCTCGGCGACGACACCCTGGCCGGCGAAGGCCGCGTCCCCGTGGAGCGCGAGCGGGAGGACCGTGAAGTCCGTGCCGCCCTTGTTGATGACGTCCTGCTTGGCGCGGGCGACACCCTCCAGAACCGGGTCGACCGCCTCCAGGTGCGAGGGGTTCGCGACGAGCGAGACCTTGATCTGCTCGCCGTCGAGGCCGGTGAAGGTGCCCTCGGCGCCGAGGTGGTACTTGACGTCGCCGGAGCCGTGCATGGACTTCGGGTCGAGGTTGCCCTCGAACTCGCGGAAGATCTGCGCGTACGACTTGCCGACGATGTTCGCCAGGACGTTCAGGCGGCCGCGGTGGGCCATGCCGATGACGACCTCTTCGAGCCGGGCCTCGGCGGCCGAGTCGATGACGGCGTCGAGCAGCGGGATGACGGACTCGCCGCCCTCCAGGGAGAAGCGCTTCTGGCCGACGTACTTCGTCTGCAGGAAGGTTTCGAAGGCCTCGGCGGCGTTCAGGCGGCGCAGGATGCGCAGCTGCTCCTCGCGCTCCGGCTTGGTGTGCGGCCGCTCGATGCGGTCCTGGATCCAGCGGCGCTGCTTCGGGTCCTGGATGTGCATGAACTCGACGCCGGTGGTGCGGCAGTACGAGTCGCGCAGCACGCCGAGGATGTCGCGCAGCTTCATCATGGACTTGCCGGAGAAGCCGCCGACGGCGAACTCGCGCTCCAGGTCCCACAGGGTGAGGCCGTGCTCGGTGATGTCGAGGTCGGGGTGCTTGCGCTGCTTGTACTCCAGCGGGTCGGTGTCGGCCATGACGTGGCCGCGGACCCGGTAGGAGTGGATCAGCTCGAAGACCCGGGCGGCCTTCGTGACGTCGTCGTCGTGGCTGGCGTCGATGTCGCGGTTCCAGCGGACCGGCTCGTACGGGATGCGCAGCGACTCGAAGACGGAGTCGTAGAAGCCGTCCTCGCCGAGGAGCAGGTTCGCGACGATGCGCAGGAACTCGCCGGAGGCCGCGCCCTGGATGACCCGGTGGTCGTAAGTCGAGGTCAGGGTCATGACCTTGGAGATGCCCAGCTTGTTCAGGGTGTCCTGCGAGGTGCCCTGGAATTCGGCGGGGTAGTCCATGGAGCCGACGCCCATGATGACCGACTGTCCGGGCATCAGACGGGGCACGGAGTGGACGGTGCCCAGGCCGCCGGGGTTGGTGAGGGAGCAGGTCACGCCGGTGAAGTCGTCCATCGTCAGCTTGCCGACGCGGGCGCGGCGGACGATGTCCTCGTAGGCCTGCCAGAACTCGAAGAAGTTGAGGGTCTCGGCCTTCTTGATGCCGGCGACGACGAGCTGGCGGTCGCCGTTGGGCTTCACCAGGTCGATGGCGAGGCCGAAGTTCACGTGGTCGGGCTTGACCAGGGTCGGCTTGCCGTCCTTCTCCGCGAAGGAGTAGTTCATCGACGGCATGGCCTTGATGGCCTGGACCATGGCGTAGCCGATGAGGTGCGTGAAGGAGATCTTCCCGCCCCGGGCCCGCTTCAGGTGGTTGTTGATGACGATGCGGTTGTCGAACAGCAGCTTCACCGGGACGGCGCGGACGGAGGTGGCCGTCGGGACGTCGAGGGAGGCGTTCATGTTCTTGGCCACGGCTGCCGCCGGGCCGCGGAGCGTCACCAGCTCGGGGCCCGCGGGGGCCTCGGTGGCGGGCGCGGCGCCAGCCGCTCCGGTGGAGCCGGTGCTCGCAACGGGGGGCGCGGCCTTCTGAGGCGTTTCGGGGGCGGTGGCGGGCGCGGCCGGTGCGGCGGCCGGGGCCTGGGAGGTGACAGTCACAGCAGGGGCACCAGAGGGGATGGCAGGAGCAGGGGCAGGAGCTGACACAGGCGGAGGAGTCGGCGTCGCCGTGCGCGCGGGCGCGGCGACCGCCGCCCCCGTGGCGGCGTCGGCGACCTGCGGGGTCCGGGCGACGGCGGTGGCGGCCTGTGCGGAGGCGCCGTCCGTCGGCGTGGACTTGTCGGGACCGGCCGACGTCACCGGAGCGGCAGCGCCCCCCGGCTTGTAGTCGGCGAAGAAGTCCCACCAGGCCCGGTCGACCGACTGCGGGTCCTGGAGGTACTGCTGATAGATCTCGTCGACGAGCCACTCATTCGCGCCGAAGCCTGAGGCAGGGTTCTTCCCGCCCTCTGCTGCTTCGGTCGTGGTGCTCGAGTTACTGGGGGACTGTGGCGACACGGCGGCAACCGCCCTCTTCCGCTTCACAAGGTATGGACAGCGGGAATAAAGGCTACGCCTCCTCGGCCGCTGCATGCAGGCCGGGCGGGACTTACGTCATGCAGGTCACATCGAACGGCGGGTTTCGTGACGTGGAATGGCGGGAAACCAGCCTGGTTCGGGTAGGAGGCAGCCAGGTTGCGGCCTCTTGGCTTCGCACCCCTGACGGACCCCGGGTACGTGTGGCCGAGATCATGTCCTTTCCAGTCGAACCCTACGTCAACACGGGACCTATGAGCTGCCCGGAAGCGTGACGAGGATGCGGCAGCCCCGAGACGATTCGGCCACCCCGATCCGCCCGCCGTGCAGCTCCACGGCCCAGCGGGCGATCGCCAGGCCCAGACCGGTGCCGCCGTCGCCGCTGCGGGCGCTGCCCCGGTTGAACCGCTCGAAGACCCGGTGGCGCTCGGCCTCCGGGATCCCGGGCCCTTCGTCGCGGACCTCCAGCGCCAGGCTGTCCGGCGGGTCCCCGGCCCGGGCCCGGACGGTGACCCGGCCGTGCGGCGGGCTGTGCTTGACCGCGTTGTCGATCAGGTTGGCCACCACTTGGTGCAGCCGCTCGGCGTCGGCGTACGCGCACAGGTCGGGCGGGAAGACGTCCAGGTGGAGGTGGACGTCGTTGCGGGTGTGCCCACCGGAACCGGAGAGCAGCCCCGGCCGGCCGGCGGCCGCCAGCCCCGACTCCTTCAGCACCCCGGACAGGTACGGCCACACCTCGAAGCGGCGGGCCCGCAGTGGCACCACCCCGTTGTCCACCCGGGACAGGTCCAGCAGGGTCTCCACGAGCCGGCCGAGGCGCTCGGTCTGCTTCAGCATGGTGCGCATGGTCTCCGGGTCGGCGGCGGAGACCCCGTCGACGACGTTCTCCAGCACCGCACGCAGCGCGGCGATCGGTGTGCGCAGCTCGTGCGAGACGTTGGCGACGAGTTCCTTGCGGTGCCGGTCCACGGCCTCCAGGTCGTCCGCCATCAGGTTGATGGTGGAGGCCAGGTCGCCCAGCTCGTCGCGGCGTCCGGCGCCTCGCACCCGCCGGGTGAAGTCGCCGTGGGATATCGCCCGGGCCACCGTCGTCATGTCGTCGAGCGGCGCCGTGAGGCTGTGCGCGACGAACTGCGTGATCAGCATCGAGGCGATCACCGAGAAGACGGTGATGAACCGCAGCTCGGTGTCGGTGCGCAGGGCCACGAGCAGCAGGCCGGTGGTGATGAAGACCGAGACCACCACGAGCGTGCCGAGCTTGGTCTTGATCGAGAACGGCGAGAAGGGCCGCAGCCCGCCGGTGTGCCGCTGGTGCCGCGGTGGTCCCTCCGCCCGGCCGTTCACGGCTGGGCCGGGGTCTCCAGGGCGTACCCGACGCCGTGGACCGTACGGATCCGCTCGGCGCCGATCTTGCGCCGCAGGGCCTTGATGTGGCTGTCGACGGTACGGGTGCCCGAGGCATCGGCCCAGTCCCAGACCTCGGCCAGCAGCTGCTCCCGGGACAGCACCGCCCGCGGAGTCCCGGCCAGGCACACCAGCAGGTCGAACTCGGTCGGGGTCAGGTGGACGTCCTCGGTCTGCACCCGCACCCGGCGCTGCGCGTGGTCGATCTCCAGGTCGCCCAGGCGCAGGGTGGCGCCGCGCGGGGTGTGCGCGGCGATCGTGGCCCGCTCCACCCGCCGCAGCAGCACATGGACGCGCGCGGCCAGCTCGCGCATGGAGAAGGGCTTCGTCATGTAGTCGTCGGCGCCGACTCCCAGCCCGACCAGCAGGTCGGTCTCGTCGTCCCGGGCGGTGAGCATCAGCACCGGGACCGGGCGCTGCGCCTGGACCCGGCGGCAGACCTCCAGCCCGTCGAAGCCGGGCAGCATGACGTCGAGGACCAGCAGCTCGGGCAGCCAGCTCTCCGCCGCGGCGACGGCCGCCGGGCCGTCGGCGGCCGTCTGCACCTGGAAACCCTCGGCGCGCAGCCGGGCCGAGATGGCCTCCGCGATGGTGCGGTCGTCCTCGACGACGAGCACACGCCGCTGGGCACCGGGTGTTGCCGCGGCGCCGGTGTGGGTGGTGTGTGTCTGTTCCATGTCCGCCCCTGAAGATCCCGCTGAATGGGGTGCAGCGTAGAGGAGGCTCCGGCCTGCGGCTACGTGGGGTTCGGTCACGGCATATGCGGTGGACCTGAGTAAATGGAATGGGTTGTACCGGGTGTGCGCCCCGCCACGGGACCGGATTCCGGCGGGCGGCAGCGGTGCGCCCGGCCGCGCGGACTCCCGGTCCGGCCGCCGCGGGAACTCACTCCCGGGTGAACGGCGGCAGCGCCTCCGCCACCTTCGTCAGGGCCGGCGGCAGGGACCCCTGGTCGCCCGCGACCTCGTACCCGCCGTGCACGAAGGCGTAGAAGAAGCCGTCGTAGACCGTGGGGCCGCCCGTGGCGATCCTGGGCTGACGGGCGAAGTCCGCCTCCCGGAGCGCGGTGCGCAGCGCCGCCAGCTCCGGCTCCGACAGCCTTCCGGTGCCTTCCGGCTTCGCCTTCGCGTCCAGCCGGGACCAGGACCCGTCACCCTTCACGATGAGCGTGTGGGTCTCGCCCGCGAAGCCCCCGCTGCGGGTGACCCGGACCAGGGTCTCGCCGGGGGCGGGCACCGCACTCGCGCCGGGGCTCGCGCCTGTGTCGGGGGCCGCGCTCGTGCTCGTACGCGCGCTGGCGCTCGCGCCCGCCCCCGTGGAGCCCTGCGGCGGCGCGTCGTCGCCACCACCGGAATCGGACGGTCCGCACCCCGCCAGGACCACCCCACCCAGAAGCACCGCCGCCACTGCCCGGAACGCGCGCACACCCACCTCCGCAGACACTCGGGTCCACCCCCGAGTATGGAGTCCGCACCCTCGATCCGACAGCTTCAGGAGGCCGCCATCCGACGCATCGCGCCATGGCGGACGCTCCCGCCGCTGCTCGCCGCGGCCCTCGGCCTCTGGGGCCTGGAGCGGGGCGGCAGCATGTGGCGCGACGAGTCCGTCACCTGGCAGGTGGCGCACCGCGCGCCCGGCGCAATCCTCGATCTCCTCGGCCGGGTCGACGCCGTGCACGGCCTGTACTACGTCCTCATGCACGGAGTGTTCCAGGTCTGGGACGGCGGCCTGTGGGCACTGCGGCTGCCCTCCGTCGCCGCCACCGCCCTCGCCGCCGCGGGCGTGGCTGCCGTCGCGCACCGGCTCGTGGGGGAGCGGGCCGCACTCCTCGCCGGCTGCGTGTACGCCGTCCTCCCACCCGTCCAGGCGTACGCGCAGGAGGGCCGCTCGTACGCACTCGTCGCGGCCGCCGTGGTGTGGTCCACGTACCTGATGCTCCGCGAACGCTGGGTCGCCTACAGCGCCGTCCTGCTGATCGGCTGCTGGCTGCACGAGTTCGCCGCGCTGGCGCTGCTCGCCCACGCCTTCACCGCCCGCCACGCGCGCGGATGGCGGTGGAGCGCCGCGACCGTCGCGGCCCTGCTGCTGCCGCTCGCCGTGGTCAGCGTGCGCCAGGCGCCGCAGCAGCTCGGCTGGCTCGGCCGGCCGAGCTGGCAGGACTGGGCCGCTTACGCCGTGGTGGGCGCCGCCTCCCTGCTCCTCGCGCGGGGCGCCCCCAAGGACCTCGTACGGGTCGCCCTGCCCCTGGTCCTGCTCCCGCCCGGACTGCTCATGGCGGTCTCGCTGGTCAAACCCTGGTACGTCGACCGGTACGTGCTCTACGCGCTGGCCGGGCCCGCCCTACTGGCCGGCGCCCGGCTCGCCGCCGCCCGCGGATGGTGGCCGTGGGTGCTGGCCGGCGCCCTGCTCGTGCCGTTCGGCGTCTGGTCGGTGTGGCTGCGCACCCCGGAGAGCCGCAAGGACGACGTCCTCGCGGTGGCCGCCGAGGTGCGGGAGCGGGCCCGCCCGGGGGACACGGTGGTGTTCATGCCCTCCCGCCGGCGCGAGTGGCTGCTGTCCTCGCCCGACGTCTACGCGGGCCTGCGCGACGCCGCCCTCGCCGCCGGCCCGGCCGCCTCGCACAGCCTCCAGGGCACCGAGCTGCCCCCGGAAGACATCCGCGCCGCCCTCCTCGCCTCGCCCCGGGTGATCGCCCTGCAGGACCCGGTGGGCCAGCCCCTGGACCCGTACCCGCGCGAGGAGGCCAAGCGGGAGGTGCTGGCAGGAAGCTTCGACCTCTGCTCGGTCACCGACGTGCGGGGCGCTCGGATCGCCGTCTACGCCCGGCCGGGCGGCTGCGCGGGAGCCTAGTGCCGTGGCCGGAAGGGGGTGCCGGCTCCCCGCACGGGCCCGCCGCCCGGGGCGGTTGAAGGCCCGGCGGGGGCGCGCCGCAGGATGGGGCCGACCGCGTCGTACCGCTGGCGGGCCGTGACACCGCCCGCGAGCCTCCAGGAGGTGCCGCCATGCCCATGCCCCTGCCCGAGCCCGGCCGTCCCGAGCCCGGCCGTCCCGAGCCCGGCCGTCCCGAGCCCGGCCGTCCCGAGCCCGACCGCGCGGGGTGCGGACCTGTCCGGTCCGGCCGGCCGGGGTCCCGCGAGCCCGGGCCCGCGCACCCGGGACCGCTGGTCGGCGCCGACTGGCTCGCGGCCCGGCTGGGCGCCCCCGGACTGGTCGTCCTCGACGCCTCCGTCGGCGTCCACCGCGCCGCCGGACGTCGCATTCCGGGCGCCCGCCCCTTCGACCTGGACGGCCACCTCTCCGACCACGCGGCCCCCGTCCCGCACACCATGCCCGGCCCCGCCGCCTTCACCGAGGCGATGCGCTCCCTCGGCCTCCACGACACCGACACCGTCGTCGTCTACGACGGCGCCGGCCTCTACTCCAGCGCCCGCGCCTGGTGGATGCTGCGCGCCACGGGCTTCGACCGGGCCGCCGTCCTGGACGGCGGCCTGCCCGCCTGGACGGCGGCCGGACTGCCCGTCGAGACCACCGGCCCGCGGTACGAGGGCCCGCGCGGCTCCTTCACCGCCCGGCCCCGTCCGGGGCTGCTGATCGACGCCGAGGCCGTCGCCGCGGCCCTGGTCGACCCGGACTCGGCCGTACTGGACGCCCGTACCCGCGAGCGCTTCGAGGGCACCGCCCCCGAACCCCGTCCGGGCCTGCGCGGCGGCCACATGCCGGGCGCCGTCAGCCTCCCGTTCGGCGAACTCCAGCGCCCCGACGGCCTGATGCGCCCGCCCGGGGAACTGCGCGCGGCCTTCGAGGCGGCCGCGGGCGGCCGCGAAGGCCTCCGCTTCAGCTGCGGCTCCGGGGTGACCGCGTGCGTCCTGGCCCTGGGCGCCGACCTCGCCGGCTACCGGGACCTGGCGGTGTACGACGGCTCCTGGAGCGAGTGGGGCCTGCCCTCGCCGTCCCGTCCGGTGGCCACCGGCCCCGGCCGGTGACGGCGGGTGCGTGCCGCCCGCCGCCGGGACCGCCCGGGAGGCCACCGTGTGTCCCGTCCCGATTGTGGCTGCATCGAGACCTGGCTCTGACCTGCGGGATGAAACGAAGAACTGGTCCATGTATCTCGGTTGCGTCCACAACGACTTTGCATTTTCCAGATGAGTGTCGGTACCTGTCGCGACATGGACGCCCTGCGCGAGGCATCGCGGCTGCCCCCGTGGCCTATGGCCTCTTTGAAGAGGTGGTCCGGCAGCACGTGGTGGCTCGGACTGCCGCTCTCGGGCATGGATTGGGGAGATGGGGCCTGTCGCCTGTATGGCCCATCGATCCAGGCGACTGTCAGCGGCGGTCAATAGCGTGGCGGCGGGTGGCCTACACAGCTGGGAGAGGGGAAACGTATGCTGCGCTCGCTGGGGCAAGGGGAACCAAAGGGGGGTACCTATGTCGCGAGCCGTGGGGAGCGGCATAGCCGAGCCCGTCGACCGCCGCACGTTCACGACCTGCATGGAACAGCTCCAAGAGGGCTACATGCAGAGCGTCGCCGCGACTGCGGGCTGTCTCTTCATCAAGCAGGGACGGGACATGTTTGGCATGGACGCCATGCTCGTGCGCACGTCCTCCGACCCGCTGGGGGAGGAAGCCAGCTTCTATGTCCAGATGAAGAGCACCACGCAGCTCACCGTCAACGGGAAAGCGGAATCCTTTGGATACCGCTTCGAGAAGCGCGACTACATGGAGCGTCTGGTCCGCCCTCGCCTGGGCATGAAGTCCCTACTGGTCGTCATGGCGATCCCCAAGGGGCAGGCGGAGTGGACGCGGACCGCACACACGCATCTGGAGGTCAAGCAAGCCTGCTACTGGCTGAACCTGGAGGGGATGACCGTTCCTGCGGTCGAGAAGCCGTACGTTCGGATCCCCACCGCCAACCTCTTCGATGCCGAGTCGCTGGCCGCCATTATGGGAAAGATCGAGAGGGGTGAGCCGCTCCATGACTGACCTGGCATCGACCGAACTCGATCTGTGGCGCGTCGATCCGACCCGGCTCACCACCCTGATGACCGAAGCCGGCTGGACACTCGTTGGCCGTCGCAGCGGCATCTACAACAGGCTTGCCCCTCCCGGCGAACCTGACCCTCGCGCTGGTTCCTTTGTAGTTCCTCTGGACCGCGAGGCGCCGGAGTACATCGAGGTCCTGCAGAGCCTGCTTCAGCAGGTGAGCGCGCCCAGCTACCGCAGCTTGTGGGCCCGGTCGATCGCCCCACGACTGTTCACAGATCCCACGGACGAATTCCGATTCCGCAGAGAAGCCGCCTTCCCTAGCGGACTCATCTCCTGGCGGGAGGGCGAGCGGCTCATCTCCTGTGCCCGCCGCACCCTGGTCGCAGGTGCCAAGTCGTATATGGACCAGGTGCGGCACTTCGGCAACCGGCACGGTCAGTTCGCCAACCGCTACCTCGACTCGGTACTGATGGGACAGACGGAACCGGGCAGCTACATCGTCAAGGCGTTCGCTCCGTCAGCGACGACAGTGCTGCTGCGTAAGCCTTCCGTCTCGGCGCCTGCCCTGGATGTGGGTGCGGCAGCCGGACCGTATGGGCGGGATGTGAGCCACGCGGTGGTGAAGGCGTTGTCCGCGACTGTCGAGGCCATTGATCACTATCGCTCCAGTGGGTCTCTAACGGGCTTCGACGCGGGCGTGCGAGAAGGGGTCTCGTACGAGATGGCGACTGCCATTCTCGGGATCACCGAGCACTCTGACGGATCGGACATCACGATCGAATGGGACACCTCCGTGCCAGGTGGCTTTGAGGAACCTGTTTCGCGTTACGAATTCTCCGGCGGCGATGCGGTCATCCTGGAGAAGGCGGCACATCGGCTGGCTGCGGCGGAGGACGCTGGGTTCGTGACGGTGACCGGTCGGGTTCACTTGCTCGCTCGTAAGGAAGCCGACGGCCCTGGCGTCTTCGGAGTTGAGAGCATCGTAGGAGGGCAGCCCCGGAAGGTCCGTGTACGGCTGGCCGACGAAGACCAATACCACGAGGCCATTCACGCGTACGAAGAGAACCTCGCTGTACAGGTCAATGGCCGACTGGAACGTGAAGGGAACCTCCACTGGCTCTACGACGCCAGCGTCATGCGCACGGTCGGCCCGGTGGACGCCCTGCAACGCGCTGAGGAAATGGAACGCCCCCAGGTTCCGCCGGTCACACGGGGACAGCTAAGCATCGACGACATGGAGTGAAACAGAATCCGACCCGCTCACGGGAGCGACGGGAGGCCGCTTGGGTGGGCTCTGGCTATTGAGCTTGGGAATGAAGGAACGTGTGAGACTGCCCAGCTCGGATCTGTGCGGACTGACTCTGCATTTTTGGGAGCTGGCGCGGGGCGGCGAGGGCTGTCAGTTCAGCCAGATGAGTATGGCGTCCCCTGCGTCTGCCGCTGCTTGGAAGAACGGAACCAGCGCCTGGTAGTGGGTGGTCACGTAGTCGAGCGACTCGCCGCGTTCCCAGACGATGGTTGGGTAGATCTCGGCTTTGGCGAGATCTATCGGATGAACGCCTTCAACAAGGGCCTCGTGGGGTGTGGTGGCGAGTGCCTCCGCCGCGGTGCGAACGCGTTCTGGGCTGAGAAACTGTGGTGGCCCGTAACCCCAGTCCTCGGCCTCGGGGATCTCTTCCTCGCCATGAACGATGTCGACGGGGAAGTCGATGCGACGCAGCAGGAAGTCGAGCGCGTGCCACGCTTTGTCGACGTCATGGCAGCGCGCTTCGGATGCCTTGGGCGTTGCGTCCAATTCCGCCTCGATCAGTTCGTCGACGAATTCCTGGGCCCAATCGGGGTCGTGGATCGCGCGATCGAGTTCGGCAGGGGTCAGGCGGGCGTACTCTCCGATCATGCTCATGGCCGGATGCTAGAGGCAGGCGCTGACAAGCAGGTCAGCAGAGGTGTGGTTGTTCGCTCGACGGGGACTACTGTGTGATCGCCCAGTCGGCGCTGACTTGATCGGCGACTGAGAAGTCGGTATCGCAGTCTGGGCAGGTGGCGTTCCCGAAGACGTAGGTCAGCATGTGTGCGACGTCGTGTTGGCTGTCGGTGAGTGCGATGTCATGGAGACGCCGACCAATGCCTCCCAGGTCTGCGGGGCTCGTCGGCCGGAGCGGGCGAGTGTCGATGCTGTCGTCCGACAGGGCGTAGTCCTCGCTGGTGCTGAAGAACCCGCGTTCACCGAGGACGATGAACAGGTTTGTTTCGCAGCCGGGGCAGGAGACTTCGTATTCTTCGTTTCCGAGTCCCCAGGCCAGATCTTCGCTCCATCCCACGACGCCCTCGAAGCCGAGCATGGACTCCAGGAGGTTGATGTACTCGGTGCGGTCGGTTGCCGTCCGGAGATGGCGGTTCACTGATGTCAGCAGAGACGTGATTTCCGCCGAGTGCTGCGTGCGGACATCACCGGCTCCGTGCGGCTGCTCGGCGCCTGCCATGATGGCCCCCGCCAGGTTCAGGGCGTTTACGGCTTGTCCCCGGTCATTGCTTTCGGCCATGCCAGCTAGCCAGGGCAGCGCTGCGAAGCTGGCCGAGTAGACGCTGCCCTGATGACAGAGTGCAGACCATAGGTCGTTCCAGAGCTTCGACACGGGTTCGGATGCGATCCGTGCCAGCAGGGCGGGTATGTCCTCGGCGGAGCCGTAGGCGTGGCTGAGTTTTTCCCAGTCGGTCATGCAGGCGATCTAATCAGGCGTAGGGCCTGCCAGAGAGGCAGGACAGCACCTGTCCCTTCCGCTCTCGGGTTTCATCCTTGGGATCGTCACGGACGCAGCTGGTAATAGCTGTCTCCGGCTGGCTTGAGCACGTGTCTCCGCATGGGGTCCCAGGCTCGCCGGAAGACGGTGGCGAGGTAGCGGTGTGCGACGAGCGCTTCACCAGCTCGGTGGGATGGGTCGAAGTCGCGAGCGCGCCGTTGCTGCGCGACTCGGGTGGCGGGGCTGAGAGCTGGCTTCAGGAGATGGCGTTTCTGGCCGTGGACGTAGATGGGAGCAAGCGGCGAACGCTTGGCGTTCATGTTGGCCCAGTGGCTGATGGGATCGTTGTCATGTTCTTTGTATATGTAGTCGGGGTGTCGTAGCCGGCGGGCGATCTCAGTGTTGAAACGGCGGCGGTTCCAGGTCGATTCCTGTGCCTGCTGTCTCCAGTAGGGAGATGCGAAGAGCGGGGCTAGGGCGACGGCTTCGGGATAGACCACGGCGCAGAGACGTGCGACGGAGAAGGTCATTTCGGCTGTGCCGGGCGGGATGAGGATGCCCGCTCGGCGGGTCCAGTCGTGCCATGCCTCGCCGTTCTCGTTCTCCGGGAGTGACCAGAGCTGGCCGCAGATGAGTATGGCGGTGAGGACGGCGTCGTAGGTGACGGCCCAGCCGTGACGTCGGAGGATCCGAAGATGCCGACGCTGTGCTTGAACGACCTCTGGAAGTGCGTCGAGGGTTGTGGTGTGTCCGTCGGCGTCGGACGGGCAGAGCCAAAGCCGGTGCCGGGTGCAGACGTATCGGTGGTGCGGCGTGATCCTGATGACCTCGCCGCCAGGGTGTTTGGCGTTGCAGTGAGGGCAGCCGGGTTGTGGCTGGTGGCGGAACATGGCCCAGTCGGGCTGTGGTGTGCGAAGTTCCGGCAGAGCGCCGGCGAGGACGTTAACGGTTCGGCCAGTGATGGCAGCGAGGCGTTCGGGGACGACGACACGGCGCATGCCTCCGGAGACTTCGCGCTCGGTGACGCATCGCCAGAGGGCGTTGATGTCGAGGCCGTGGAGCCGGGCCAGACGGGAGATGTAGGAGGCGGTGATCTCATGCCGGGCGGGCGGGACGGGATCAGGAAGACGGCGTAGGAGCGTCAAGCTACTCGTCTCCGCCGGGAGGAGGGCTTGGCCGGTGCGGTGAGTTTCTCGGACTGCTCGGCGGCGAAGTCGATCGGGACGAGGGCCAACAGATCCTCTGTGATGCGTTCAATCTCGTCTTCGATGGCCAGGACGGCGGCGCCGCGGATGAGCTGCGAGAGGCTGCCGATCATGCCGCCGGTGCGGTGGAAGATGTACTCGCTCAGCTCCGTGAGAGTTCCTGGGGTGTGGTCGTGCAGCCGCAGCGTGGACTCAAGGGTTCCCACCAGGGCCCGCCAGGCTTCGCGATCGGCAGCTGTGGCGTGCGCGAAGGGGACAGCGGGGACGACGACGAAGCGGCCGGCGATCTGCCGTCCTCGTGTGCCAGCGAAGAGACCCTTGGACTCGATGTCGATGCCGGGTAGGCGAAGGTGGCGGGCAGCCGCTCGGCGAAGTACTTGAGCTGGTCGGAGGCTTCGGCTCCTGAGCGGGTGGTGAGGGTCAGATTGTGGATCTCGTCGACGAGCACCAGGTCGACGTGGACGTGGGCAGCCGTTGCGCAGACGGCGTCGACAACGTCGGTGATGTTGGCCCGGGCGGGGAAGGTCAGCCCGAAGAAGCGGGCGAACTCCATTGCGAGCATCTTCGGTGTGGCCGCGGGCGGAACGGTGACGTAGAGGACCGGGAGCCGGTTGCGGTCGCGGGGGTGCCGCTTGCGGATGGCCAGCCCGTGCGCCCGGCCGAGCTGGGTCAGCGCGGTCGTCTTCCCGGTGCCGGAGGCGCCGGAGACGATCACGCCGCGGCGGGCGGAGATCTGGTTGCGGTTGAGCTGGATTAGTAACCGGGAGGTGGTGGTGACCTTGCGGATGACCGGGGTGTTCACCATCGGCAGATCGGCGTGATACTCGCGGCGCCGTTCGTCCTCACGCATCCGTCCCCGCGGACCCAGCGCTGCCCGTTCACCGGCTGTCAGCATCCGGGGCGGGACTGGCTCGTGGTCGACGAAGTGACGCCAGCCCTCTTTGGTGGTCAGCGGGTTGTCCGGTGGAGCCTTCGCGGCCGGGGCGGACGGGGAGGGCGAGTTCATAGCCACCTCTCGGCTTCTGCGTGAGCATCGAAGATCCCGAAGTCCACCGCAGTCGCAGACGGCTGGACCTCGGCCTTTGGCTCCGCGTGGCGTTCGGTCTCGGGCGCCACTGCGGGCGCGGGGACGGCGCGGGCGATGCGGGTGCGGGCGGCCACCTTGGCCGACCGGGTGTCTGGGCCGTGCTCGGCGCGGGTGAGCAAACCGTCCAGGACTCGGGCGACGGCCGTTTCGTTGGTGTCGTCCAGTCCGGCCTCGGCCGCCAGACGGCGTGCGTGTTGCCAGGTGAAGTCCGCGAACGGCGCGTTCACCAGCGGCCACTGCGTCCAGGGCGCGGTGATCCAGCCGTCCTTCGTGCGGACGAACACCTGGGACAGGTCGTAGGGGTCGTAGTGCACTTCCCAAAGACCGCGTCTGGCGGTGATCCCGGAGTGCTCGCGCCGATGCGGCCCCAGGTCGGGGCAGTCGTAGGTGCGGTAGCTGATCTGGATGCCGTAGTCGTTGATCGCCCGCCAGGCCACCGGCAGCAATTCTAGGTAGTCCTCGCCGCGGAGTACGAGCGGCAGATAGCCGCAAGCCGCCACCAGCGAGGCGTACTTGTCGTTCGGCGACATCGCCCTCTTCGGGCGGAACGGGTCGCGCAGAGCGCTGTGCGGCCTGGCCTGCCACCCGGCCAGTAACCATTCATCCAGCAGATCCTGAAGCTCTGGGACCGTCCAGACGGCCCGATCCTCGACCCGCTCGCCGCGGCGGGAGACGTCCCGACCGGTGTAGCCGGCCAGGTGTTGGGTGAACAGCGTGTTGATCGAGGAGAACGTGGCTTCCACGATCGCCTTGTCGGTCGGCGTGCGGGGACGCGCTCGCTGTACTGAGATGCCGAGCCTCTCGCAGGCGCGCAGGAACGTGTCGGAGATGAACACCTTCCCGCCGTCGATGACGACCGTGTCCGGCACGATGACCGGTCTCGCCGCGGCCTGCTCCATTCGCGCGTCCACGTCCAGCAGTCGCATGTGAGGCATCCGCGACGCCGCCATGCGCAGCGACGCGGACCAGCCAGGCCGCATCGGTTCGGGCACCAGCATCCGGGCCAGCAGCAGCGAGGCGTCCACCGCCTTGGTGCCCACCGGCCGCAGCACCGCGGCGCAGACCGTGCGGGTAGCGACGTCGACCGCGATCGTTAGATCCGCGCGGGCCGTCACCCCGGAGTCGAGCACCACCATCACATCCAGCGGCGTGGAATCGATCTGCACCTGCTGGCCGGGCCGATCCGCGAATGTCGGCGTGAACGGCCCCTGTGGCCGGTTCGCCGTCTGCCGCCGCGTGACCGCCGAACCGAAGGCGTGCCGCCCTGCTGAGAGCGCGTCGATCAGCCTGTAGAAGGTGTTCTTGCTCGGCAGCGGCACGACCCCTTCGCCATGGGTCGTTTCCACTGTCTTGATCACCCGGCGGATCAGACGCGAGCGGGTCCCCGTCGAAGTGTGCGTCTCCGCGTCGAGGACCTCACGGATCGCTGCCACCAAGCGGGCATCCGCCCGCCCGGTCGGTTCCGATGTCCGCACCAGACGCTGATCGACCAGCCCCCAGAGCCCCTGCCGGGCATAACGTGCCCGCTTCTCGTTCACCGTGCGCAGGCCCACTCCCAGCTCGTCAGCCTTGGCCTGGGCCCGCTCGACCAGCGGACGTTCCGCCGGGTCGTACTCCGGCCGCGGAGACGTGCCCGGCTTGGCGTCGGAGGGCAGCCCCGTGTTGACCTCCACGACATGGCTCTCCCACTCCTTCGCCGCCATCAGCACCGGCTTCGGCAACGTCGCCAGCAGCCCGGACGGCTCCAGCGCGGGCAGGGGCTCCGTGCCCGTGACGGCGAAGTCCGGCGCCGCCATCAGATGCGAGGCCAGTACCACCGACTCCACCCCGGACTGCGACCGCAGCCGCACCGACGTACCGGCGAGCGCCACCACCAGGTAGTACTCGTCGTCGTAGGTGATCCAGTCACCGGGGCGCAGCACTGCCTCGCGCTCAGCAGCCACCGGCCACCCCCGCGGACACCGCAGCTTCCGTGTGCAGTGGAACAGACACGTCCACGGCCAGCTCGCGCGTCCACAGCAGGTGGAACAGCACCGGCAGCACCGCGATCTCATCCCCCACCGAGGCCGCCCCGCTCATCAGCGGCCGTGGCTCGCCGAACGCGGCCAGCAGCTCCGAGGCGACTGGCTCCAGCCGGTGCCGCGGGTGCCGGTAGCCGGCCAGCCAGCGCACATTGCGTACCACGATCGCGTCCGGCGCCCCCACCAGGGAGAACTCCCACCCCACCTGAGCACAGGCTGTCTGCATTGCCTCGAATTTCGCCACATCCCTCGGCTTGCGACGGTCCGCAGGACGGCAGTCGACCACGACCGCCGTGCCGTCCTCCCGGCGGGCGAAGTAGTCCGGCGCGTGCGAGACGCCCTTGCCTGCATCCGACCGCCAGAACAGCCAGAACGGCTGCGACGAGATCCCCACCACCGATGGGTCGAAGTCCAGCAGCATCACATGATCGCGCTCCAGCCAGGACTCGTACCCGATATGGCCGCCGACCGTCGCCGACCACCACAGACCCGGCAGATGCCGCTGCCCCTTGTACGACTGGAACGCGCGTACCGGCGAGGCGTCCTCGAACCTCACTGCCCAGGCATCTGCCAGCGGCAGGCGGAACTCGGACCCGTCTCGGTCGGCGTACGCGACCTCGAAACCCTCCACCGGTGGCCTGGCGACCCCGCCCGGTAGCACCCCTAGCGCACGTATCACGACCGGTTAACGCGTACCCCGATGCAAGGTCACTCTGACCTTTGCAAGGTCGCATGCAGAGTCAAGCTGACCTTTGCAGGGTCCAGAGGTGCAAGACACCGTGTGCCCGTTCGCCCCAGGCGAACAGGAGTGGGGGAACACTGGGGCGCGCAGATGCATTGAGTCGGCATAGCTCAACTTCACTGCCGGAGGGAAGATCATGGCTTCGACGTCCATAACGCTCACCCTGCCCGTGCTGCCGCTCGACGACGAGGTCGTGCTGCCCGGAATGGTGGTCCCGCTGGACCTGTCCGACGCCGAGGTGCGAGGAGCCGTCGAGGCCGCCCAGGCCGCGGCGGGCCGGGGGTCCCTCCCGGCGGCGTCCGGGGGAGGGAAGCCCCGGGTGCTGCTCGTGCCGCGGATCGACGGCAGGTATGCGGCGACGGGCGTGCTCGGAACCGTCGAACAGGTCGGGCGGCTTTCCGGCGGCGACCCCGGCGCGCTCATCCGCGGCCTCGGCCGCGTCCGTATCGGCGCCGGTACCACCGGACCCGGGGCCGCGCTCTGGGTCGAGGGCGAGACCGTGGACGAGAGCGTCCCCGATCCGCTGCCGGGCGCCGCGATCGAGCTCGTCAAGGAGTACAAGGCCCTCGCCACCAGCTGGCTCAAGAAGCGCGGGGCCTGGCAGGTCGTGGACCGCGTCCAGCAGATCGAAGGGGTCTCCGCGCTCGCGGACAACTCCGGCTACTCGCCGTTCCTGACGGTCGAGCAGAAGGTCGAACTGCTGGAGACCGCCGACCCGGTGGCCCGCCTCAGGCTCGCGGTCAAGGCGCTCAGCGACCACCTCGCCGAACAGGACGTGGCCGAGTCCATCGCCAAGGACGTCCAGGACGGCGTCGACAAGCAGCAGCGCGAGTTCCTGCTGCGCCGCCAGCTGGAAGCCGTGCGCAAGGAACTGCGCGAGCTGAACGGCGAGAAGGACGGCGAGGAGTCCGACGACTACCGGGCCCGCGTCGAGGCCGCCGACCTCCCGGAGAAGGTACGCGAGGCCGCGCTCAAGGAGGTCGACAAGCTGGAGCGGTCCAGCGACCAGAGCCCCGAAGGCTCCTGGATCCGCACCTGGCTGGACACGGTGCTCGAACTGCCCTGGAACGAGCGCACCGAGGACCGGTACGACATCCGGGGCGCCAGGGCCGTGCTCGACGCCGAGCACGCCGGTCTGAGCGACGTGAAGGACCGGATCACCGAGTACCTGGCCGTCCGCAAGCGCCGCAGTGAGCGCGGCATGGGCGTCGTCGGGGGCCGGCGCGGGGGCGCCGTGCTTGCGCTCGTGGGCCCGCCCGGAGTCGGAAAGACCTCGCTGGGCGAGAGCGTGGCCCACGCCATGGGACGCAAGTTCGTCCGCGTCGCGCTCGGCGGCGTACGGGACGAGGCCGAGATCCGCGGCCACCGCCGGACCTACGTCGGCGCCCTGCCCGGCCGCATCGTCCGGGCCGTCAAGGAAGCCGGATCCATGAACCCCGTGGTCCTGCTCGACGAGATCGACAAGGTCGGCTCCGACTTCCGGGGAGACCCGGCCGCGGCCCTGCTGGAGGTCCTCGACCCGGCCCAGAACCACACCTTCCGGGACCACTACCTGGAGGTCGAGCTGGACCTGAGCGACGTCGTCTTCCTGGCCACCGCCAACGTGTTGGAGGCCATCCCGGAGGCCCTCGCCGACCGCATGGAGCTCGTCCGCCTCGACGGCTACACCGAGGACGAGAAGGTCGTCATCGCCCGCGACCACCTGCTGCCCCGCCAGCTGGAGCGCGCCGGGCTCGCCGCCGACGAGGTGGTCCTGGAAGAGGACGCGCTGCGCAAGCTGGCGGGGGAGTACACCCGTGAGGCGGGCGTGCGCACCCTGGAGCGGGCGATCGCGCGGCTGCTGCGCAAGGTCGCCGCCCAGCACGAACTGGGCGAGCGGGAACTGCCCCACCGCATCGGGGCCGGCGAGCTGCGGGGCCTGATCGGGCGTCCGCACCACGTGCCCGAGTCCGCCCAGGACCCGGCCGAGCGGCGCACCGCCGTCCCCGGAGTGGCCACCGGCCTCGCGGTCACCGGCGCGGGCGGCGACGTGCTGTTCGTGGAGGCCTCGCTGGCCGACCCGGAGACGGGCGCGGCCGGACTGACCCTCACCGGCCAGCTCGGCGACGTGATGAAGGAGTCGGCGCAGATCGCGCTGAGCTTCCTGCGCTCGCACGGCGCCGAACTGGAGCTCCCGGTGGCCGACCTGAAGGACCGGGGGGTGCACATCCACTTCCCGGCCGGAGCGGTGCCCAAGGACGGCCCGAGCGCGGGCATCACCATGACCACCGCCCTCGCCTCGCTGCTGTCCGGGCGGCAGGTCCGCACGGACGTGGCCATGACCGGCGAGGTCTCGCTGACCGGACGGGTCCTGCCGATCGGCGGGGTCAAGCAGAAGCTGCTCGCCGCTCACCGAGCGGGGCTGACCACCGTCGTCATCCCCAAGCGCAACGAGGCCGACCTGGACGACGTCCCGGCGGAGGTGCTGGAGGGACTGCAGGTGCACCCGGTGACCGACGTCCGCCAGGTGCTGGAGCTGGCCCTGGAGGGTGCGCAGGCACCGGTCGCCGCCATCGCCTGACGGCCCGCCGCCCGACGGTGCAGGACGGCCCGGTGGCCCGCTGCGGCGGGGTCCCGGGCCGTCGCCGCACCCGCTGCGAAATACTGGGCCCCACCCACCGGGGTGCCACACACAGCAGAAGGAGCGGGACGTGCGCGGGAGTGAAGACCAGGAGTTCCTTGCCCTGGAGCGGGAGCTGTCGGTCTTCCTCCGGCGGGCCCGCGCCTCCTCCGGCGAGATGGCCCGGGAGCTCCACCCCGAACTGGAGCCCGCCGCGTACGGGCTGCTCGTACGGCTGGAAGCGGCCGGCCGGCAGCGGGCCACCGACCTCGCCGCCTACTTCGGCGTCGGCAAGGCCACGATGAGCCGACAGCTGCGGGCCCTGGAGGTGCTGGGTCTGGTCGCCCGCGAGCCGGACCCCGCCGACGGGCGGGCCTTCCTGGTCGGGCTCACCGAGGAGGGCCGCGAGCGCTTCCTGCGGGTGCGCGGCGCGCGGCGCGAGCAGTACATGCGCAAGCTCGCCGGCTGGGACCGCGGCGAGGTGGCGGAACTGGCCCGCCTGCTGCACCAGTTGAACGCCGGCACGGAGTAGCCGAGCCCCGGCCGCAGCGGCGTCGGGCCCGTCTCCGGTCGGCCGGACGCGGCGCGAAAGTCACCGATCACGGCCTGGCCATAGCCCGGCCCGGCACCGCTTTTGGGGCCGACGGCCTCCCCTCCATCCCGATCTCCGCACTGACCCCGGGCCAGTGCCCGCCGAGAGCTGAGAGCTCAGAGCTCCGCGTAGACGGCCGATGCGTCGTCGTGCCGCTTGTGCCGGGCCGTCGGGCGGGCAGGGTCGGACTCCACGGCGCGGACCCGGTCGATCAGGCCCTCCGCACCCTCCTTCCGCAGCACCGACAGGCACTGCGCCCAGTCGCCCTCGCCGAACGTGTCCGTCCACCGGCTCGCCCCGTCCGTCAGCGCGGCGACCGCCCGCACCCGCCCGCGCGGGGTCCGCCCCGTGATCGCCCGGGCCGCCACCGCCGGGTCCGTGGCCGCCGTGAAGAAGCCGCCCTCGGCGTTGCGCAGGGCGTCCGTCGCGGCCACCGAGCGCAGCACCTCCCGGGGCAGCCGGTCCAGCCGGTCGTCGAGCACGGCCGTCACCTCACCCCCGGGCGCCTGGAGGAGGAGTACCGAGTCCGAGAGCACGAGGTGCTCCACGTACGTCTCGTCCCAGCGGACCACGACCACCGTCGCCTGCGGGGTGCGTACGTGAGAAAGGTCACAGGTGTCGCGGTGGGCCTCGGCCGTGGCGCGGACCGCCTCGGCCAGGATCAGGTCCAGCGGCATGTCCCCTCGCGAGGCGGACAGTTCGGTCAATCGGCCGCCGAGCCGGGCTGTGAACCACGGAACCCCGTGCACGCACCCGTCGCCGCCCGCCGGCGGGGTGACTCCGTCGAGGACCACGAGGACCCCTCCTCCCGCGGCGGGTGTCGAGGCCGACAGCCAGTCCTCATTGGGGCGTTCCGGACTGCCGGGAGCCGTGGCGAGGTCGATGCGCATACGGACATTCTGCCCGGTGGCGCCCCGGAAGGCGGGCTTGGTGCGTACCAAGAGGGGGAGAGGCCGGTGCCCCCGCGGGCGAGCCGCCCGGACCGGGGCCGGCAAGACCCCGGTGCGGGACGGCCGATGTGGGCGGGCATACTGCCAAGGCCGCATCGATCTTTCAACCACCTGTCCACGGAACCGCTCTGGGGCCGGGTGTCCGAGTTTGGCCGCCAACTCATCCGTGATGTTCACTCGTTCGAGTGGCCGGGTGGGCGATGTGCGGCTCTCTCCCCAACACGCTGCAAAGGTCTGAGGCGGTACGAGGGGGGCAGGGGGCGTTTACTTGTTGACCGGCCGTTACCTCGGCCACACGAGTAGACGAGCATAAGCACACGTACAGGATTGCGAGCACCGGTGCAGAAGAAGCGGTCTCGGAACAGGGGGCACCTCCCAGCGGTAGCTGGGGGAGGCACCGCCGCCGAAGGCCCGGCCCCCGCAGGACGCCGCGTCCGCGTGCGCAGCCGGCTGGTCGTCGGTGTCGCCGTCGCGGGACTCACCGTCCTCGTGGCCGGCACCCCCGCCGTCGTCACCGCTGCCAGGGAGCTGAACGACTCCCAGCGGCTGGTCACCCTCGCCGAGCAGACCGGCCAGATCCTCACCCTCACGCACGTTCTCGCCGACGAGCGCGACGCCGTCGTCGAGTACGCGGCCAAGGGCCGACCCGGCGCAGCCAAGGCCGGACTCCAGGACCGCCTCCTGCGTACCGACCGGCAGATCGCCGAGGCCGTGGGCGTGGTCGACGAACCCCTCGCCATGGCCCTCGCCCGCGTCGGGTCCGTCCGCACCGAAGCCATCGACGGCAAGGGCAGCGCCCTCGACGCCCACCAGGCTTACACCGGCGTCATCACCGAACTCCTCGCCCCGGGCACCCGGCTCGCCGAGCTGACCCCGCCGCGCGCCGGGGCCGCCCTCATCACCACCCGTCCGCTGGCCCCCCTCGGCCAGGCGGTGGAACAGGCCTCGGCCACCCGCGGACTGCTGCTCGGCGCGCTGGCCGTGCCCCGCAGCGAGCAGCCCGTGCCCCGCGGCGAGCAGGCCTCGGGCTCGGCCACCGTCGATGAACTCACCGCCGCTGCGCAGCGCTCGCGGGTACGCGAGCAGGCGGCCCTCGACGACTTCGCCCGGGTCGCCCGCCCCGACGTGCGCCAGACCCTCACCGCCACCGTCACCGGCCCCGAGGTCAAGGCGGCCGACGACTACCTCAAGAGGTTCACCGACCGGCCCACGCAGGCCACCCCCGACCGCAAGACCGACGGTGCCGCCGTCGGCGCCGCGCTCACCTCGCGCATCGACCGGATGCGCACCGTCGAGGCCACCCTCGCCGGACAGCGGGCCTCCGCCCTCGCCTCCCTGCGCGACGACGACGTCGCCCGGCTGGAGATCCTGGTCGCCCTGCTCGGCCTGCTGTTCCTCGTCGCCGTCGGATTCGCCACCGCCGTCGCCCGCTCGCTGACCCGCCCCCTGTCGGTCTTGCGCCGCGGAGCGGAGCGGCTGGCGACGCCCGAAGGCTCCGTGGAACCGGTGCGATTCACCGGCCGCAACGACGAGTTCGCCGAGGTCGTCCGGCACCTGAATGCCGTACGTGACCAGACGGTCTCCCTGCACACCCGGATCGCCGGGCTCGACGCCGACCGGCGCCGCATCATCGGCCGCAACGAGGCGCTCGCCTCGGGCCGCGAGGCGCTGGAGGAGGAGCTGACGAAGCTGCGCGCCGGGCTGGAGGAGCACCGCCGCATCATGTCGACGACCTCCGTCTCGCTCTCGCTGCGCACGCTGGGCCTGGTCGAGCGCCAGCTCGCCGTCATCGAGGAACTGGAGTCCAAGGAACAGGACCCCGACCGGCTCGCGACCCTCTTCAAGCTCGACCACCTGGCGACCGTGATGCGCCGCCACAACGAGAACCTGCTGGTTCTCGCCGGGCAGGAGCACGGCCACGGACAGGCGGCGCCGGTGGCGCTCGTCGACGTGATGCGGGCCGCCGTCAGCGAGATCGAGCGCTACGAGCGCGTCGACCTCGCGGCACTGCCCTCGTACACGCAGGTGGCCGGGCACGCCGCCGACGACATCTCGCACGTGCTCGCCGAACTGTTGGAGAACGCCACGACGTTCTCACCGCCGGACGTCAAGGTGAAGGTGTCGGGCTGGACGCTCGACAACGGCGACGTCGTGCTCTCCGTCGTCGACGAGGGCATCGGCGTCACCGAGGACCGCCTGCAGGCGCTCAACGCCCGGCTGTCCACGCCCGAGGCGTACGACGAGGAGCCCGAGGAGGATCACGGCCTGGGCCTCGGCCTGTACGTCGCCGGGCGGCTCGCGGCACGGCACGGCGTCACCGCGGAGTTGCGCGGCGCGCGGCACGGGGGGACCGAAGCCCTGGTGGTCGTCCCCGCGGCGCTGCTGCCCGCCACCCCGCCGGCCTCGCCCGTCCACCACCTGGCCACCCCGGGTGCGCCCATCCTGCACCTGCCGGGCGTGATAGCGGAGGCGAACGAGAACACCCTCCAGGCCCGTCGGCGCGGTGCGCACGCCGCCCCCGAGGCCGACGCCGCCGACCCCGACCCGAAGCCCGCCCGCCCGGTGGCCGACCCGGACCCCGCCGATCCCACGGAGCAGGCCGTCCCGGCCGAGCCGGTCACGCCGGTCACCCTGGCCGAGGCCTTGGCGACCGCTGCGGAGGCCCCCTCCGGTGGAGGTCTCCCGCCCGCCGACGAGGTCTTCACCGCGGCCCCGACCGCGGACACGCCGTCGCCGACGGACGCCCCGCCCGCCGACCAGGTCTTCACCGCCGAGCCCGCCGAGCCCGCCGAGCCGGACCCGGCCGTGGCTCCCGCGGGGGAGCAGCTCGTCGCGCGTGTCGTCCACGACGCGGACGCGGCCGACTTCACCCTGCCGGATCCGGCCGAGCCCGCCGAGCCCCCCGCAGGGGACGCGCACGCGCACGCCCCCGCCGAGGCCGACTGGCTCCCCCGCCAGGGCAGCCACCCCGCCGACCCTGCAGACGGCGGCGGCCCCGTCACCGCCAAGGGCTTGCCGAAGCGCACCCCGCGCACCGTCGCTGCCCCGCGCAGCGAGGACGTACGGCCCCAGCAGCCGCACCGGGTCGACGCCGAAGAACTGCGGCGCCGGCTCGGGGGCTTCTACCAGGGAGCCCAGGACGGCCGACGCGTCGCCGCCGCCGAGCTGGCGAAGGACCTGGCGCCGGACCGGGGGCGGGAAGAGAGCAATACCGACCAGGGGGACAGCGCACAGGAGGCACGCACATGACCGCGCCCAGTACGTACGGACTGAGCACCCAGGCCCGCAACCTGCAGTGGCTGCTGACCGACCTGGTCGAGGAGGTGCCCGGCGTCAACTCCGTCGCGGTCGTCTCCTCGGACGGGCTGCTGCTCCTGTCCTCCGACTCCGGAGCGGGCGGCGCGGGCGAACGGCAGGAGACGCCGGGGCCCAAGGGGCCACGGGGAGCGTCCGCCGACCTCGCCACGATCGTCTCCGGTCTCGGCAGCCTCACCACCGGGGCGGCCGCCCTCATGGAGTTCGGTGCCGTCAAGCAGACCATGGTGGCGATGGAGCACGGCTCGGTCTTCGTCATGGCCATCAGCGACGGCTCGCTGCTGGGCGTGCACGCCGCGCCCGACTGCGATATGAGCGTCGTCGCCTACCACATGGCCCTGTTCGTCGGCCGCGCCGGACACGTCCTGACCCCCGAAGTCCGCAGCGAGCTGCGCCAGTCGATGGAGAACACCCCGTGAGGAGACCGGCCGCCGACCGACTCCCGATACGCGGAGCCGACCGCCGTCCCGCCCGCGTCCGCCCGTACTCCCTGACGGGCGGACGGACACGGTTCACCCAGGTCCTGAACGTCGAGACCTTCGTCGCCGCCCTGGACACCAAGGCGTCCGAACCGCAGAAGCCCGATCGCATGCCCGAGATGCCCGCCATCGTCGAGGTCTGCCGGCGCATGCGCACGATCGCCGAGATCGCCGCACTGCTGAAGCTGCCGCTCGGCGTGGTCCGCGTCCTCGTCAGTGACCTCGCGGACCAGGGAAGGATCCGCGTCTACGGAACGGGCCACGGCTCCGGCCGGCCCGAACGCGCGCTGCTGGAAAGGGTGCTCGGTGGCCTTCGCCGTCTCTGACAGACCGGAGCTGGACGACGAACCGGTCCAGCCCTGGCAGTACGACCGCTCCCGCGCCCCCGTCGCCGTCAAGGTGCTCGTCGCGGGTGGCTTCGGCGTCGGCAAGACCACCTTCGTCTCCTCCGTCTCCGAGATCACCCCGCTGCGCACCGAGGCGGTGATGACCCAGGCCAGCGTCCCGACGGACGACTTGTCCGGAACCCCGGACAAGCACACCACCACCGTCGCCATGGACTTCGGCCGCGTCACGCTCGACGACGACCTCGTCCTCTACGTGTACGGAACCCCGGGCCAGGAACGGTTCTGGTTCATGTGGGACGACCTGGTGCGCGGAGCCATCGGCGGGCTCGTCATGGCCGACACCCGCCGCCTGCGCGACTGCTTCCCCGCCCTGGACTACTTCGAGAGCTCCGGGCTGCCGTACGCCGTCGCCGTCAACCACTTCGAGGGCTCGCACGCCTACGAGCCCGAGGACGTGCGTGACGCGCTCAGCGTCCCACCGCACGTACCGGTGGTGATCATGGACGCGAGAGAGCGCCGAACGGTGATCGAATCCCTGCTGGCGCTGGTGGGCCACGCCCTCGACAGCACTCCCGAAGAGAGGACCTGAGAGATGCGCAGGATACTCGTCGTCGGAGCCGGCCAGTCCGGTCTCCAGCTCGCTCTCGGGCTCCAGGCGAAGGGGTACGAGGTCACGCTCATGTCCAACCGGACCGCGGACGAGATCCGCACCGGACGGGTCATGTCCACCCAGTGCATGTTCGACACCGCGCTCCAGCACGAACGCGACCTCCGGATCAACTTCTGGGAGCGGCAGGCCCCCAGGATCGAGGGCCTCGGCGTCTCGGTCGCCGCCCCCGACGGCAGCCGTCCCATCGACTGGCTCGGCCGGCTCAAGGGCTACGCGCAGTCCGTCGACCAGCGCGTGAAGATGGCCGGCTGGCTGGACACCTTCGCACAGCGCGGCGGACAGCTCGTCATCCACGGGGCGTCCGTCGCCGACCTGGACTACTTCTCCCATACCTACGACCTGGTGCTGGTGGCCGCCGGCAAGGGTGAGCTGGTGTCCATGTTCGGGCGGGACGCGGCGCGTTCCCCGTACGACGCCCCGCAGCGCTCGCTCGCCGTCTCCTACGTGCACGGGCTCGGGCCGCGCCCGGAGCACCCCGAGACGGAAGCGGTCCGCTGCAACCTGGTCCCGGGCGTCGGTGAACTGTTCGTCATGCCGACCCTGACGACCTCGGGCCGGGCGGACATCCTCTTCTGGGAAGGTCTCCCCGGTGGTCCGCTCGACGTCTTCGAGGGCGTCAAGGACCCGGCGGAACACCTCGCTCTCACCCTGGAGCTGATGGAGAAGTACACGCCGTGGGAGTACGCCCGCGCGACGAAGGTGGAGCTGACGGACGCGGGCGGCACGCTCTCCGGCCGGTACGCGCCGGTCGTCCGCAACCCGATCGGGCGTCTCCCCGGCGGCGGGCTCGTCCTCGGTGTGGCCGACGTGGTCGTCGCCAACGACCCCGTCACGGGCCAGGGCTCGAACTCCGCGTCGAAGTGCGCCGCCTCGTACCTGTCCTCGATCCTCATGCACGGGGACGACCCGTTCGACGAGGCGTGGATGAAGGCGACCTTCGACAAGTACTGGTTCACCACGGGCAAGCCGGTGACCCAGTGGACGAACGCGATGCTCGGCGTGCCGCCGGAGCACGTGCTCAACCTGATCGGGGCGGCGGGACAGCTCCAGCCGGTGGCGAATCGATTCGCCAACGGCTTCGACAACCCGGCCGACTTCGACGCCTACTTCTACGACCCCCAGGACGCGGCGGACTACCTGGCCGAGGTCACCGCAGCCGCGGCCCCGTCCTCGGCGGGCGCTTCCTCCGCGGAGTAGCCGGCGTCGTCCGCCGCCACGCCCGAGGTCTCGGGCAGCGGCGGCGGGGTGAACTCCGCCAGCGGAGCCCCGTCCGGGTCCGGCCGCACCGCCCCGAGCAGGGGGTTCGCGGCGATCGGTGAGACCTTCACGACGGACCCCGGCCGCGGCGCCTGGATCACCATGCCGTTACCCACGTACAGACCCACATGGGTGGCCTTGGGGAAGTAGACCACCAGGTCCCCCGGCCGCAACTGGTCCAGCGGCACCCTCGGGAGCTGCGCCCACTGCTCCTGACTGGTCCGCGGAATGCTCCGGCCGGCGTGCGCCCAGGCCTGGGAGGTCAGGCCCGAGCAGTCGAAGGACCCCGGCCCCTCGGCCCCCCAGAGGTACGGCTTCCCGATCTGTGCCGCCGCGTACCTGAGGGCCGTGCCGCCCGCGGCCGTGGGGGTGCCCGTGCGGGTGGGAAGGGCACCGGAGGCCACCAGGTCCCGCTGCGCCGCCGCGGTCTTCTCGGCCTCCCGCGCGCCCAGCCGGGTGAGCTGCTCCGGAGTCAGCGAGGCCAGCAGCCGCTCGACCTGTTTGAGCTGTGCGGCGACCTCCTCCTTGTGGGCCTTCTGCTGCGCCGCCAGCGTCTGCCGGGTGTCCAAGGCCTTGCGGGCCCGTACGGCGAGCGCGTCGGCCTCCTTCTCGCCCTGCGCGAGACGGCTCAGCGCGGCCGCCCGGCGGGCACCCTCGCGGGCGGCGAGCCGCCGCTGCTCCAGCGCCGCCTGGGGGTTTCCGGCCAGCAGCATCCGGGCGTAGGGGGACAGGCCCCGGCCACCCTGGTACTGCTCGCGGGCGAGCCGCCCGGCGAGGGCACGACCGGCGTCGAGGGCCGTACGCGCCCTGCCGAGTTCGGCGGCCCGCGACCGCTCCTCCCGTCGGCCCGCCTCCAGGGCGTCCTGCGTGCTCTTGTACGCCTCGGAGGCCTCCTCGGCCTTCTGGTACAGCCCCTGCAGGCGGGTGAGCAGCGCGCCGACGTTCTCCCCTTCGGGCAGACCGGGCTCGGCACCGGCGTCCTGGACCGGTCCGGCGACGAGGAGCGCTACGGCGATGCAGGCAGCGCGAAGCCCCCGATATGACATGGGATCACCTCCGAGAGCGCCGATGCTCCCACGTCCGGTATGACAAATCCCCCAACGGGGTCGGCCGGTCGCAGCGCGCCACTCGGTCGGGGGATGCGGCCTCCCGGGAGCGGCGGCACCAGGCCCCGGGCTTGCGCCGCCCCGCGCCCCTCTTCTTCACCCGGCCGGCTCTCTCCCCCTCCCCGCCCCGAGCCCTTGACCTGCCGGGTGCCGTCAGCCGTTCAGGAGGCGGGTCTTCGCGGCCGTGAACTCCTGGGGGGTCAGGAGGCCCTCGCGGGCCAGGTCCGCCAGTTGGCGCAGTTCCGCGGCCAGGCCCGGGGGGGCCGTGGGGGTGGGGACCGGGTGGGATTCCCAGTACACCGCGTCGACCGGCTCCGGCTCGTAGTCGGGCTCGGGCTCGTCCATCGGATCCGGTTCCGGCTCCTCCAGGGGCTCCGCCTCCGCCGTCTGGATCTCTCGGGCCGGCAGGCCCCGGAGCGGGGGCTCCTCCGGGCGTACCGCGCCGGCCGTCTCCTGCGCCGCGCCCGAGGCCCGGGCCAGCAGGCCCCGCAGCAGCGGGGATCCCGCCGGTCGGTTCGCGGCGCGGACCGTCACTCCCATCGGCCGGATGAACATCAGGCCACCCCCGCCCGGGGGTCGGCGGGGACCCGGTCCGGCGGGATGCGGACCGAGCCCACGATCCGCCCGCCCGCCGCCCGTACGGCGATCGCCGCGTCCTCGGCCCACACGTGCTCGACCACCAGCAGCAGCGCGCAGCTGCCGCGGTCCAGCAGGTCGGCCGCCTCGTGCACGTCCTCCGGTCCGATCAGCCGGGCCGCGTCCCGTCCCGTCAGCAGGCCGTGCAGTTCCACGAACTCGTCGAACTCGGCGGCGAGGACCTCGCCCGAGGCCGTCTTCGTGGCGACGAGCCCGTCGATCAGCCGGACCACCCCCGTCTTGCGCAGCCCCGTCACGGCCTCGACGGCCGGTACCCGCAACTGCTCCTCCGGGAAGGCGAGGACGATGAATTCCACGGGTCCCATGCGCCTCGGCTCCTCACGTGCGACCGTTGATGACGACTCTTCGGCACACTATGACATAAGCGGACATAGCATCCGTCCGCTTGCTACGTTTCGGGGTATGACCGCTCTGACGGCGAAGGTGGCGGAGCCCTCGCCCCCGCCCCCCGAAGCCGGTGCGCCCACACGCCGGGGAGTCGAGCTGGCGCTCCTCACGGGCGCCGTCCTGATCTCCGTACTCGGTCACCTCCACGTCGGCCTCGCAACCACCGGCCGCATCCCCGACCCCGCAGACCGGTACGCCGTCGGCCTCGCCGCGGCAGCCCTGCTCGCGCACCTCGCCGTCCGGATCCGGGCCCCGTACGCCGACCCCCTCGTGCTCCCCATCGCCGTCCTGCTCAACGGGCTCGGCCTGGTGCTCATCCAGCGCCTCGACGCGGCCACCCCGGGCCACCCCACCGCCGACGACCAGCTCCTGTGGTCCGCCCTGGGCGTGGTGTTCTTCGTCCTCGCCGTCACGCTGCTGCGCGACCACCGGATGCTCCAGCGCTATGCCTACCTGTCCGTCGCCTGCGCCCTGGCGCTGATGCTGGTTCCCGTCTTCTTCCCGGCCGTCAACGGCGCCCACATCTGGATCCGCTTCGCCGGCCTCTCCTTCCAGCCGGGGGAGTTCGCCAAGATCCTGCTCGCCGTGTTCTTCGCCTCCTACCTCGCCGCGAACCGCACGGCCCTGGCCCTGACCGGCCGCCGGCTCTTCTGGAAGCTGCGCCTCCTGCCGGGCCGCGTGCTCGGTCCGATCCTCGCGATCTGGCTGCTCAGTGTCGGCCTGCTCGTCCTGGAGCGGGACCTCGGAACCTCTCTGCTGTTCTTCGGCCTCTTCGTGATCATGTTGTTCACCGCCACCGGGCGGATCGGCTGGATCGCAATCGGACTGCTGCTCGCCGCCCTCGGCGCATACGCCGTCGGGACCTTGGAGCCCCACGTGAACAGCCGTGTGGACGACTGGCTGAGTCCTTTCGCCTCCATCGAGCGCGGCGAGGGCCCCGGCCAGCTCGCCCAGTCCCTCTTCGCCTTCGGTGCGGGCGGGCTCCTCGGGGCCGGCCTCGGCCAGGGCGATTCCTACCTGATCGGGTTTGCCGCCAAGTCGGACTTCATCCTCGCCACCGCCGGCGAGGAGCTCGGACTCATCGGCCTCACCGCGATCCTGCTCCTCTACGGCCTGCTCGTCGCCCGCGGCTTCCGCGCCGGACTCGCCCTGCGTGACCCGTTCGGCCGGCTGCTGGCCACCGGCCTCGCCTCGATCGTCGCCCTCCAGGTGTTCGTCATCGCGGGCGGAGTCACCGGGCTGATCCCGCTGACCGGCATGGCCATGCCGTTCCTGGCCCAGGGCGGGTCCTCCGTCGTCACGAACTGGATCATCGTCGCCCTCTTGGTCCGGCTCAGCGACAGCGCCCGCCGGCCCCGTCCCGGGCAGGAGGCGGCCGAGTGATCCGCTACATCCGCTGGTGCGCGTACTTCTGCGCCCTGCTGCTGCTCGCCCTGCTGGTCAACATCGCACGGGTGCAGGTCTGGGAGTCCGCGGCCTACGGTGCGAATCCGGCCAACAAGCGCACCGCCATCGGGCGTTACGCCGAGCCGCGCGGGGACATCCTCGTCGACGGGCGGCCCGTCACCGGCACCCGAGACAGCGGCCAGCTGCTGCGCTACGAACGGACCTACACCAGCGGCCCGCTCTACGCGCCCGTCACCGGCTTCTCTTCCCAGACGTACGGGACCAGCTTCGTCGAGCGTGCCGAGGACGCCGTCCTGTCGGGCACGGACCCCGGGCTGTCGGCGTTCCCCCTCTGGTACGACCTGACCCGTGGGCGCCCGGCCGGCGGGGACGCCGCCACCACGGTCCGCGCCGCCGTGCAGCGGGCCGCGTACGCCGGACTCGGTGGCAAGCGCGGCGCGGTCGCGGCCCTGGAGCCGGCCACCGGGAGGATCCTCGCGCTGGTCAGCAGCCCCTCGTACGACCCCTCTGTGCTCTCGGGGACGGGGGCGAAGACGAAGGCGGCCTGGACCGAGCTGAACGAGGACCCCGCCCGGCCGATGCTCAACCGGGCGCTGCGGGAGACCTACCCGCCCGGCTCCACCTTCAAGATCGTGACGGCTGCGGCGGCGCTCGACGCGGGGGTGGTGACCGACGTGGACGCGCCGACGCGGACGCCGGACCCCTATCCGCTGCCCGGGACCAGCACCCTGCTGCCGAACGCGGCCAAGGGGTGCGAGGACGCCTCCATGGCCGAGGCGGTCCAGTGGTCGTGCAACACGGTGATGGCGAAGATCGGAGTGCAGGTCGGGCTGCGCGGGATGGTGGACGCCGCGCGCCGCTTCGGCTTCAACACGGAGGGGCTGCGGGTGCCCTCGTGGGTGTCCCGGTCGAACTTCGACACCGACATGAGCCCGGACCAGCTGGCACTTTCCTCGATCGGGCAGTTCAACACCACAGCGACACCGCTCCAGATGGCGATGGTGGCCGCGGCCGTCGCGAACGGCGGTGAGCTGGCCTCCCCGTACCTGGTGGAGCGGACGACCCGGGGCGACGGTTCCCCGGTCCGGCGTGCGGACCGGCGCAGCCTCGGGCGGGCCATGAATCCGGCCACCGCGCTGCGGATGCAGGAGCTGATGGTGAAGGTGGTGGAGAACGGCACCGGGAAGAACGCGGCGATCCCGGGTGCGGTGGTCGGCGGCAAGACCGGTACCGCCCAGCACGGCGTCGGCAACGCGGGGACCCCGTACGCCTGGTTCATCTCCTGGGCCCGCACGGAGGGCGCGGCCCTGCCGGCGGTGGCGGTGGCGGTGGTGGTGGAGGACGCGTCGGCGAACCGGGGGGACATCAGCGGCAACGGCGCCGCCGCCCCGATCGCGCGGGCGGTGATGGCGGCGGCGCTGGGCGCGAAGCCCTCGGATTAGGCATCTGGTTCGTGCGGGGAGGGACGGGGGCTGCGCCGGTTCGGGTGCCCGGATCGGGGCGGGCACCGATCGCCGGAGCGGCGCAGCCGGGCTCGGCGGGACTCAGCGGGTCGGGTCGGTGCCCTCCCGGATGGCCGACTCGACCTCCGCGACCCGTGCCGACTCCTCGGCCGCGAAGCGCTCGCGGTCGAAGGCCTCGGCGATCTCCTCGTCCTGGCTCATCAGCAGGTCGAGGTTGGAGTCACCCATGTGGAAGACGCCCAGGTCCACGTACGCCCGCTGGAGCCGTTCGCCCCACAGCCCGATGTCCTTCACGCACGGCACGATCCGGCTGAACAGCAGTTTGCGGAACAGGTGCAGAAACTCGGACTGTTCGCTGAGGCGCTGCGCCTCCTTCGCCGGGATGCCGAAGTTCTCCAGCACCTCCACCCCGAGCAGCCGGTCCCGCATCAGGTAGCAGCCCTCGATCACGAACTCCTCGCGCTCGCGCAGTTCCGCGTCCGTCAGCTGCCGGTAGTGGTCGCGCAGCGCCATCCGCCCGAAGGCCACGTGCCGGGCCTCGTCCTGCATCACGTAGGCCAGGAGCTGCTTGGGCAGCGGCTTGGTGGTCGTGTCCCGGATGAGACCGAAGGAGGCCAGCGCCAACCCTTCGATGAGCACCTGCATGCCGAGGTACGGCATGTCCCAGCGGGAGTCGCGCAGGGTGTCGCCGAGCAGTCCCTGGAGGCTGTCGTTGACCGGGTACAGCATCCCGACCTTCTCGTGCAGGAAGCGCCCGAAGATCTCGGCGTGCCGGGCCTCGTCCATGGTCTGCGTGGCCGAGTAGAACTTCGCGTCGAGGTCCGGAACGGATTCGACGATGCGTGCCGCGCACACCATCGCGCCCTGCTCGCCGTGGAGGAACTGGCTGAAGTTCCAGGCGGTGTAGTGCCGGCGCAGGTCGCCCTTGTCCTTCTCGGTGAGCTTGGCCCAGTGCCGCGTCCCGTAGAGCGGCAGGGCCTCGTCGGGGGTCCCCAGCGGATCGTACGGGTCCACCTCGATGTCCCAGTCGATGCGCTTGGCGCCGTCCCACTGCTTGTCCTTGCCCTTCTGGTAGAGGGCGAGGAGCCGCTCGCGACCGTCGTCGTACTCCCAGGTGAAGCGGGCGGAACCGGAGGCGGGAATCTGCCAGACGGCCTCGCCCGGGTCCTCGGTGTAGAGCTCGTGCGTCGACACTGACGCCCCCTCGTCTCACGTACTGCGGTGCAGGACCGGACAGTTGGCAGAGTCACACGTTGGTAGACGCAGGGTCAACAAGTAGTGCGCGAGGGATTGACGACCTTGCTGACAAGGAGTCTCATAAGCGATGACCGCCGGTAACTCGACGACGAGGTGTCCGAAGCCATGACGACCGTGACCGAACGAGCCGCGCTCAGGGACGCCCTCGGCCTCCTCAAGGACCGGGAGCAGACAGCCGAGCGCCTGCTCGAATCCTCGGCCAGGCACTCCTTCGACCCTGACAGGGAACTCGACTGGGACGCCCCCATGGTCGAGGGGAAGTACTACTGGCCGCCCGAACTGCTCTCCCTCTACGACACCCCGCTCTGGAAGAAGATGGGCGAGGAGCAGCGCATCGACCTCTCCCGCCACGAGGCGGCGGCGCTCGGCTCGCTCGGCGTCTGGTTCGAGATCATCCTGATGCAGCTGCTGGTGCGACACATCTACGACAAGTCGCTGACCAGCAAGCACGTGCGCTACGCGCTCACCGAGATCGCCGACGAGTGCCGCCACTCGATGATGTTCGCCCGCCTGATCGAGAAGAGCGGCAGCCCCGCCTACCCCGTCTCCCGCCTCAACCACAACCTCGCGCGGATCCTGAAGACCGTCTCCACCACGCCCGGGTCCTTCGCCTGCACCCTGCTCGGGGAGGAGATCCTCGACTGGATGCAGCGCCTGACCTTCCCGGACGAGCGCATCCAGCCGCTGGTGCGCGGAGTCACCCGGATCCACGTCATCGAGGAAGCCCGGCACGTCCGGTACGCCCGCGAGGAGCTGCGCCGCCAGATGCTGACGGCCCCGCGCTGGGAGCAGGAACTCACCCGCGTCAGCTGCGGTGAGGCGGCCCGCGTCTTCTCCCTCGCCTTCGTCAACCCCGCCGTCTACGACAACATCGGCCTGGACCGCCGCGAGGCGGTCGCACAGGTCCGGGCCAGCGGCCACCGCCGCGAGGTCATGCAGGCCGGCGCCAAGCGGCTCACCGACTTCCTCGACGACATCGGCGTACTGCGCGGCGTCGGCCGGAAACTGTGGCAGAGCTCAGGCCTCCTGGCATAGGGAGGGGGCGGGGCACGGGCACCCGGGCGGACGGACGGGACGGCACGGGTTCCCGCGGTTCCCGGGTTCCCGCGGACTTGGCGGACGTCGGCCGCGGTCGGCCGCCCGCGGGCTACCCTGCGCTCATGACCGTACGCGCGTACCGCAGGCTGAGCGTCGAGGAGCGGCGGGCCCAACTCCTCGACGCGGCCCTCTCGCTGTTCGCGCACCGGGCCCCGGAGGAGGTCTCGCTCGACGACGTCGCGGAGGCCGCCGGGGTCTCGCGCCCGCTCGTCTACCGCTACTTCCCCGGCGGCAAGCAGCAGCTCTACGAGGCGGCCCTGCGCTCGGCGGCCGATCTCCTGGAGCTCTGCTTCGCCGAACCCCAGCAGGGCCCGCTGACCCGGCGGCTGTCCCGGGCCCTGGACCGCTACCTCGCGTTCGTTGACGAACACGACACCGGCTTCGCAGCCCTCCTCCAGGGCGGCAGCGTCGTGGAGACCTCCCGCACGACGGCGACGGTCGACGGCATCCGCCGGGCCGCCGCCGACCAGATCCTCCTCCACCTGGGGGTCCCGGCCCCCGGACCCCGGCTGCGCATGATGGTCCGTACCTGGATCACGGCCGTCGAGGCCGCCTCCCTCATGTGGATCGACGAAGGCAAGCAGCCCGAGGTGGACACCCTCCGCGACTGGCTGCTCGACCAGTTCATCGCCCTGCTGACAGCCACCGCCGCCACGGATCCGCAGACCGCGGCGGCCGCCCGGACCGCCCTGTCCCTGGAATCGGCGGACGGCCCGGTGGGGGACCTGGCCCGGCGCGTGATGCCGGTGGTCTCCGAGGCCGCCCACCTGCTGTGACACTGGTGGAGTGAGAAGCGAACCGACCCCCTTCGAGGGCGGCCCGATGGACGGCCGGGTCCTCCCGATCCTGACCGGCCCGACCGGACACCCGCCGAAGTGGTACGAGATCCCCGTCCCGACGCCGGACGGCCCGCCGACGGTGCTGCTGTACGAACGCGTCCCGGCGGGCTACTCCAAGCGGCTGGGTCTGCAGAAGGGCTGGAAGTACGCGTTCCGCCCCTCGGGCACCAAGCCGCGCCCCCGCTGGCCCTGGACCAAGCCCTCCCGCCCGCAGAGCTGACCCCCGGCCCGCCGCCGCGGCCGGCCGCCGGCGCGTGCCCCGCGGCGCCCGGGAACGGGGCCGCAGGGCCGGGCGGCGGCCCGTCAGGAACCCGGGAGAGTGAGGACCGCCAGGCCTCCGCCACCGTCCGCGGAGCGGAAGCGCAGCGTCGCGCCGATCGCCTCCGCCTGACCCGCGGCTATGGTCAACCCCAGCCCGTGCCCCTTCCCGCCGCTGCGGAAGCGCTGCGGGCCGTGTGCCAGCAGGTAGTCGGGGAAGCCGTCCCCGTGGTCCCGTACGGTCACCACCGTTCCGTCCACCGTCAGCACCACCGGCGCGCGCCCGTGCTGATGGGCGTTGGCCACGAGGTTCCCCAGGACCCGTTCCAGCCTCCGCCGATCCGTCTCCACATGGGCGTCCCGCAGGACGACCGCCTCGGTGTCCGTCCCGGAGGCCCGCACCACGCGCCGGGCCAGCCGCCCCAGCTGGTGCAGGTCGGTCTCCACCGCCTCGCTGCCCGAGTCCAGCCGGGAGATCTCCAGCAGGTCCTCCGTCAGCTGCCGCATCGTCCGGACCCGTTCGCGCACCAGCTCCGTCGGCCGGCCCTCCGGCAGCAGCTCCGACGCCGCCTGCAAGCCCGTCAGCGGAGTGCGCAGCTCATGGGCCACGTCCGCGGTGAACCGCCGCTCGCTCTCCAGCTTCGACTGCAGGCTCCCCGCCATCGTGTCCAGCGCCCCGGCGACCGTCGCCACCTCGTCCTGGCGCCGCGACGGTTCCTTCGTCCGCGGGTCGTCCACCCGGGCGTCGAGGTCGCCCCGCGTGATCCGCCGCGCCACGGTCGCCGTCTGGTGCAGCCGCCGCGTCACCCGGGTCACCGCGAAGGTCCCCACGAGCAGGGTCCCGCCGATCGCCAGCACCGACGACCCGATGATCGCCTTGTCCAGGCCGCTGATGGTGCGGGCGCTCTGCCCGTAGTCGACCACCGTCGCCAGGGCCCGTCCGTCCGCCGGGCCGGCCGCCCACATCGTGGGGCGACCGCGGTGCTCCGCCACGACCGTCCCCCGGTGCCCGCCGACCGCGAGCGCCCGCAGCTGCGGCGGCAGGCCCACCGGATCCAGGCCGGAACCGGGCGGCAGCGGCTCGCCCGCCTCGTACGCGTCCGTGACGTCGCTCAGCTTGCCCAACGCCTTCTCCCGCGCCGTGGCCACCGTCTGACGGGTCACCTCCACGTGCACGAGCGCTCCGAGGACCGCGGCCAGCGAGCAGCACATCACCGCGATGAAGCAGGCCGACTTCCAGGTCAGCGTGGCCGTCCAGGCAGGCAGTCGGAGCCGTCCCCGCCCCAGCCCGGCCCGCGCCCGGTCCTCGTTCCCGCTGTTCCCGCTCCCGCGCGCCGTCACGGCCGGTCCGGTCCGGGACCGAGTCCGGTGCCCGGTCCCGTGCCCGGTCCGGTGCCCGACCCCGTGCGGGGTCCCGTGCCGGGCCCGGGCCCGGGCCCGCGGTCCTGCGGACCCTGCGGGTTCGCGGGCACCCGTACGATCTGCTCGCGCGTCGGCAGCATGGTGCGCTGCTTCTCCTCCCAGGACCAGGCGGTGATCAGCTCGTAGCCGCGGTTCCCGCTGGGTACCCGCAGGACCACGTCGTGCCCGGCCAGCTCCACCGAGACGACCGTCTGGGTGGTCGCCATGATCCGGTTGAGGCGGCCGTCGCGGTCCGCCGTGTAGACCCGTACGGACATCCTCCTGTCCGGGAACTCGATGCCGATGATCAGCTCGTCCCGGCCATTGCCGGTGAGGTCCCGGTAGTACGGCGCCAGCACCGGGCACGACGCGGGCCCCGTGTCCCCCCGCGCGCAGGTGTTGATCGCCGCGGCGGTCTCGGCCGGTATCCCGTCCGCACCCGACCTGGTCTTGGGGTGGGCCCGCAGCTCCGCCTGGACGAGCGCCACGGGATCGACCGCGTGCACGTCCTCGTCGGGGACGGGCGGGATCCCCTTCACGTACTCGGGTGGAGCCCCGGCCGGATCGGCCGGCGGCACGGTCGCCCCCGTGCGGTCGGGCCACAGGTGGACGGGCCCGCTCGCGGTCGCGGTCGCCCCGGCACCGACCAGCCCGCCGGTGTCGCCGCAGCCCGCCAGCAGCGGGAGCGCGGCGAGGGCCAGCAGCGGCGCGCGGGCCGGGCCGGAAACGGGAGAGCGGGAGCGGCTCGCCGCCCCGCCGAAAACGAACCTCTTCACGGCCCCCCAGTCCACAGCCCCCGTGCCCTTCTGCGCGCCCCGCCGCGACGGTCGATCACATCCACCCTATGCGGAGGTGTGCCCCCTTTTACCCGGGTGGCCGCCGGTGGTCGGAGCGCGGGCGGGAGCGCTGCCCGCCGTCCATGCGGCCGCCGACGGCGGTCAGCCGTCGGTACGCCCCCGACGCAGCATGGCGAAGCCGAGTCCGGCCGCGCCCACCGCCGCGATGCCGCCGCCCGCCGCGAGCAGCAGCACGCCCTCGCCGGGCCCGTCGGCCAGCGTACTCAGCCGCCGGCCCTCCGCGGACGCGGCCTCCAGGGCGCGGGTGTCGCCGGCGGCGGCCCGCTGCTCGGCCGAGACCGGGACGATCTGCCCGTCGCGCGTGCCGGTCTTGTGCCCGCCGCCCGCGACGGCGTGGCCGCCGCCCTGCACGATGGCACCGCCGACCCAGGAGGTCAGCCGGCCCGCGGGGTCCAGGGCCGCGTGCAGGCCGCCCGAGCCGTCGACGGCGATGACCCCGTCACGGCTGGTCAGGGTGGCCGCCCTGGTGCCGTCGACAGCCAGGATGTCGGCCTGGTAGCCGCCCTCGGCCGTCCGGTAGACCTTCGCCGTGGACACTCCGTCGGCCAGTTCGAGGCTCTTGACCAGAGTCCGCTGGGCGGCCGAGGAGTGCGCGGAGGCGGCCGCCGGCACCCCTTCGGCCAGAGCGGCAGCGGTGGGCAGCGCCAGCAGGCTGCCGGCACAGGCGGTCACGGCGGTGGCGCGAACGAGAGTGCGGCGGCGGGCGGTGCTCACGGAAAGTCCTTCGGTGCTGGTCGGGCCCTGGTGTCTCCAGGTGCGACCACCGTAGGCGGCGGCCGTTGCGGCGGCACCCCGTTCGTGTAACAGCGAAGTCGCAACAGCCCGTCGGAGTCGTTACACATCCGAGGGATTGCCGTGCGCCGCCCCGGCTGCTCACATGGACGGCGGGGGTGAGGGTGAATGCGCGGACTCAAGGTACTGCCCAGCGGCCGTCCCGGACGCGGTCGACTGTACGTCAACTTGCCCGACGGGCAGGCGGTCGCCTGGTACGACCGCCAGGCCAACCGGATCAGTGTCCTCGAAGACGACCACCGCGAGGCAGTCCTGGCCGCGCTGCGTCCCTACCTGAGCGGCACCGTCTCCATCGGGCCGCCACCGGTCCCGACCGCGGCCGACCTGCGCCGCCTGGCCATGCCGCCGGACGCGGACCTGGCACCGAACCGCCCCGGCGAGACCCTGCTGGGCGAGCTGGAGCACGGCACCGCGGGCAGCCGGGCCCGCCACCGGCTGCGCCAGGACCTCGCCGCGCAGCAGCGGATGGGTGACGCCCTCGACGCCCTGGAGCAGGACGGCTGGCGGACCCTGCACTGCGTCCCGCTCCCGGGCTCCGGCCACATCGACCACCTGCTCATCGGTCCCGCCGGGATCTTCTGCGTGCGTACGGTTCCCGGACGCCGCCAGCGCGCGGTGGTCGGCGACCTGCTGCTCACGGTCGGCCGCGCCGAACCCCGTCCGGACCCCCGCTGGATCCGCGGCGCGGCGGTCCGCGCGACCGTGCTCCTCGCCGCGAAGGTCACCCCGGCCCTGGCGGTGGTCGACGCCTCCCGCCTGGAGACGGCCCCGACGGTCCGCGACATCCGCATCCTGCAACCGCAGTCCGCGGCACCGGACCTCGCCGCCGCTCCGGTGGCCCTCAAAGCCCCTGACGTCGAAGCCCTGTTCGCCCAGGCCCGCGACACCCGAACCTGGCTGCCGCAGCGCCCGCCCCTGAGCCCCGGCCGCACCGCAGCCCCGCGAGGGGGCGCCTCCCGGCGGTAGCCGGGGGAGCGGGGGCGCGAGGTCCGGGGTGCGAGGTTCCGGGGTGGAGTCCGGTGGACGGCGGCGGGGCGGGGCGGGGCGGGGCGGGAGAGCACAGCACAGGCGTGGTTCTCGAACCAGACCCCGGGCCAGCCCCTCAGGCAGAGGTCCGCTTCCGCGGTGTCGCGGCCTTCTTCGCACCCGAGGCCGTGGCGGCCCTCTTCGTACCGGCCGCCGCCGTCGACGTGGCCGTGGCCGATTTGGCGGTCCCCGACGCGGCGGTCGTCGACCTGCCGGTGCCCGACTTGGCGGTCGTCGACCTGGCGGTGCCCGACTTGGCGGTGGTGGACTTCTTCTTCGAAGCGGTCTTCGAGGCGGCCGTCTTCTTCGCCGAAGCCGCCGTCGACTTCTTCCCACCGACCGCCTTCGGCGCAGCCGACGCCCTGCGCTTCGTCCCGCCCCGCCGCCGCATCGGCGTGACCTCGGCCTCCGTGCCACTCTCCGGGGCCGCTCCGTCAGGCCGCGCACCCTCGCCCCGCGAGGCCTTCGCCGCCCGCACGCTCTTCTCCAGCGCCGCCATCAGGTCGATCACCTGCCCCCCGGCCGGCTCCACGGTCGCCTCCGCCGGTTCGAACGCCCCGCCCGCCTTCGCCGCGATCATCGCCTCCACGGCGTCCCGGTAGTCGTCGTGCAGCGATGCCATCTCCACCTCGCCGAGCGTTGCCATCAGGGCGTCCGCCAGGTCCAGTTCGGCGTCCCGTACGGTCACCTCCACGTCCGGAGCGACTCCTTCCGGCGCCCGGATCTCGTCCGGCCACAACAGCCCGTGCATCGCGATCACGTCGTCGACGACCCGCAGCATGCCGAGCCGCTCCCGCCCTCGCAGCGCGTACTTGGCGATCGCGACCTTCCGGCTGCGCCTCAGCGCCTCCCGCAGCAGCGTGTACGGCTTCGCCGCCGTGGCCCCGTTCGCCGCCAGGTAGTACGCCGCGTCCATCTGCAGCGGGTCGATCTCCTCGGCGGGCACGAACGACATGATCTCGATCGTCTTCGCCGTGGCCAGCGGCAGCTGAGCCAGGTCCTCATCGGTGATCGGGACGACCGACCCGTCGGCCTCCTCGTACCCCTTGCCGATCTCGGCGCCCGCCACCTCCTCGCCGTCCAGCTCGCACACCTTGCGGTAGCGGATCCGGCCGCCGTCGGCGAGGTGGATCTGACGGAAGGAGATCGAGTGGCTCTCGGTGGCGTTCACGAGCTTGATCGGAATGCTGACGAGGCCGAAGGAGATCGCTCCGTTCCAGATGGATCGCACGGTTCCTCCTGTTTCGTGGCAGTCTCATCGTATGACGCCGATCACATTGGTGGAGGGCCGTCGCATCACGCTCAGCAATCTCGACAAGGTCCTCTACCCGGAGACCGGCTACACGAAGGGCGAGGTGCTCCACTACTACGCCAGCGTGGCGGAGCCCCTGCTGGCCCAGATCCACGACCGGGCGGTCTCCTTCCTGCGCTATCCGGATGGGCCGGACGGCCAGCTGTTCTTCACCAAGAACCCGCCGCCCGGCACACCCGACTGGGTGAGGACCACCCCGGTGCCCCGCTCCGAGGACCCCTCCGCCGCACAGGTGGTCGTCGCCGACATGGCCACCCTCATGTGGGCCGCCAACCTCGTCGTCGAATTCCACGTCCACCAGTGGCCGGCGGGCAGCCCCGCGGTCGCCGACCGCATGGTCCTCGACCTCGACCCCGGCGCGCCCGCGTCCGTCGTCGAGTGCAGCGCCGCCGCCCTGTGGCTGCGCGAGCGGCTCGCCGCCGACGGGCTCGACGCCTGCGCCAAGACCTCCGGCTCCAAGGGGCTGCACCTGGCCGTGCCGCTGGAGCCGACCCCGTCCTCGCAGGTGTCCGCGTACGCCAAGCAGCTCGCCCAGGAGGCCGAGCGCGAGCTCCCCGACCTCGTGGTCCACCGCATGGCCAAGGCCCTGCGCCCCGGCAAGGTCTTCGTCGACCACAGCCAGAACGCAGCCGCGAAAACCACCGCCGCCGCCTACACCCTGCGCGCGCGGGCCCGCCCCACCGTCTCCGCGCCCGTGTCCTGGGCCGAGGTCGAGGCCTGCCGCACCCCCGCCGACCTGGTCTTCCTCGCCGATGACATCGGGCCGCGGCTGCTGCGCGACGGCGACCTCTTCGCCCCGCTGGCCGATCCCGCGCGAGGTCGCCCGCTCCCCAAGGTCCGGCCGTGATCCGGGTGGCGCTGGCCGCCGCGGTCCCCGTCCTGCCGCGTGGGGCGGGACTGGCGTACGAGCCGAAGTTCGACGGACACCGGCTGGTCATCGCCCGTTCGGCGGCCGACGTGACGCTCCAGGCCCGCTCCGGGCGGATCGTGACCAGTGCGTTCCCCGACCTGGCGGCGGCAGCGCTGCAGTTGCCCGCGGGGACGGTCCTCGACGGTGAGGTGGTGGTCTGGCAGTCGGGCCGCACCGACTTCGCGCTGGTACAGCGGCGCGCGGCGGCCACGGCGGCCCGGGCCGCCGTGCTGGCGCAGAGCCTGCCGGCCTCGTACGCCGCCTTCGACGTGCTGGAACTGGCCGGGCTGGACGTGCGCGCCCGCCCGTACGAACGCCGGCGGGCCCTCCTCGTCGATCTGCTCCTCCCCCTCGGGCCGCCCCTTCAGCCCGTCCCGATGACGACCGACCCGGAGCTGGCCGCCACCTGGTACGAGACGCTCCCCGCCAGCGGTATCGAGGGCCTCGTCGTCAAGAGGCTGGACCAGGCCTACCCGGCCGGGCGGCGCGGCTGGCAGAAGGTGCGGCACACCGACGTCCGGGACGCCGCGGTCGTCGGCTACACGGGAACCCCGCGCCGGCCCCTCGCCCTGGTGCTCGTCCTGCCGGTCGGGGACGAGACCCCACTGGTGTCGAGCCCGCTGACGGCGGCGCTGCGCCGGGAGGTGGCCGAGGCCGCCGCCGCGCGCGGATCCGCGGGGCCGCAGGGCACGGTCACCGCCATCGGGCTCGGCGAGGTCCCCTACCGCGCCCTGGACCCGCCGCTCACTGCGGAGGTCCGACACGCCTCGGCCCGGCACCCGCCGCCGGAGGTGCTCCGGCTGCGGGCGGACCTCTGAAGGACGGACCTGGACGGACCGTTCCGGGGCGTGCCTGCGGGGGCGGACCTGCGGGGGCGGACCTGCGAGGAGGGAAGGGCACTGACCCGCGCGGGCGGCGCGGGTCAGCGGCCTTCGGGTCGCCGTCCTCCCGGGGCGGACGGCCGGGTCAGGAGTGCGCCCCGCGCCCGGCGTTCGGCGGAGCCCCGGGCTGCGGGTGCGGACCGGGCCCTTCGGGCAGCTTGTACCCGGACTCGCGCTCCTTGCGGACCTCCTCCGGATGGCTGGAGGTGGTGGACCCGAAGTTTCCGTAGCCCTGCATCTCGTGCGGTCTCAGGCCACCCTCGGGGATCTCCACCTGGTCCCGTTCCTCGCGGACTTCGTAGACCGCTCCGCCCTCCGGCAGGCGGGGCTGCTCCTCGGCGGCGGGGGGTGGCGGCTCCTTGGCCCGGACCAGCTGGCCCAGCTTGAAGCCGCCGAGCAGCAGGGCGACGACGGCCAATCCGATGACCGGGAACCACGCGACATCCGTCAGGATCGAGTCCACGCTCAGGATCATGTCCATACGGAGCATTTTCTCTCACAACATCAGATTGCGCGCTTTTCGGGCGATCGGCGTCTGAAGCCGCGCAGGACGCGGGACGTGTGGCGCGACGAGGCGCGTGCGGGGATTCGGGCTCAGGTGTTGATCGGGCCGTCGGCGTCCCGCAGCGCACCCGCCGGGCGTGCCCCCAACACCCCGAGGATCTCGGCGCAGATCGCCAGGGCGGTCTCCGCCGGGGTACGCGCGCCGAGATCGAGCCCGATCGGCCCGTGCACACGGGCCAGTTCCGCCTCGGTGACCCCGGCCGCCAGCAGCCCGTCCCTCCGGCGTGCCGTCGTCCGCCGCGACCCGAGCGCCCCGACGTACGGGACCCCCGCGGCCAGCGCCGCACGCAGCGTCGGCACGTCGAACCGCTCGTCGTGGCTCAGCATGACCACGCACGCGGCGTCCCGGCGCGCTTCGATCACCTCCACCGCAGGCCCGGCGGCCTCGACCCGCACCGCCTCCCAGCCCAACAGCAGTGCCTGCCGTTCGATGACGGCCGCCAGCTCACCGCCACCGCCGATGACCACGTACGGGGCCGACGGGTGTGCCTCGACCAGGACCAGCCCGGAATCCCCGTACAGGGCGTCCCGCCCGGCCCGCCGCGTGGCCAGGAGCTCCGCGGCCCGCCGCCCGGCATCGCCGTCCGGCACCGCGGTGGCCCGTACGACCTCGCTGGACGCCTGGTCCGCGGCCCCGTTCAGGCGGGTCACCAGCGCCACCCCGACCCCCTCCCCGAGCAGTTGCCACCACTCGGCGGGAATCGCCGCGAGCGGCTGGAGCAGCACCTCGGCCTGCCCGCCGCAGGTCAGCTTCGCCGCCACGGCCTCGTCCCCTGCCACGGACACCTCGCACACCCGCGCGGTGGCCCCGGGAGCCATGGCCGCGACCTCGGCGGCGAGTTCCGCATCGAACACTCCTCGGTACAGCTGCCGACGCACTCCCCGCGCACGTCGACGAGCAGGGCCCCGGCGGGGTCCCGCGGCCCGAAGCCCTGCTCGGTGACGGGCCGGGCCAGATACCCCGCCCGGCCCTCGGCCACCCACCGCCGCGCCGTCTCCACCAGCTCACGCATCGTGCCGCCCCATCCACTCCGTGCTCTCCCGCAAAGCACCAGGTCAGCGGCGCATTGCGGCCTCACCGTCCACCCTAGACACCCCGGCGCCCCGCCCCCACCCCCCGAACCCACAGCTTCCCCGGGTTCCCCCTCGTACGGACCGCCCGAACCAGGAGGCCCGAGGCGGACGGGGCGCGACGGGCATCCGGTGCGGTCTCCGGCGGGGCGCGGCCGACGGGCGGGCGATCCGGTCCGCCGGCGAGCAGGTTTCCGCCTGTGGCCGGATTTCGCCTTCTGTCGTCGGTCGCGCACGGTGTGTAGCTTCCAGGTGTCGCGTCACAGACGGAGGGGGACGGGCGATGCCTGCGGTGACCGCGGAACCGGGCCACGCGTACCGGCTGAGGAACAAGCCCACCGGTCGCCACCTGACCGGCGCAGCCTTCGGTGCGAGCACCTGCGCGACGGTCCACCCGTCCGTCGCGAGCGGCCACGGACGGCCCACCCAGGGCATCCGGTTCCGCGCCGACCGCTACGTCCTGGAGCGCACCGAGGGCAGCACGGCGAGGGAGCGGCGGACCACCACCGACCGGGACACGGGCGACAGCGTCCACCCTCCTGCCACCGGCTGAGCGCCGCCGAGGCGAACTGGTCGGCGGCACGCCCGCAGCAGCAGCCGCCCGAGCCCCCGGCATCCGCCGACCGCTGCCGTCCGCTCGCCACCGTGCGCTCGCCGATCCGTCCGCTCGCCGATCCGGCGGGGCTCGGACTCGGACGGGCGGGCAGGGACCTGCTTCTCCACGGGTGGCATCCGCAGAACACGACAGGCCGTGCCTCGCCCGCCGCACTCGTCGGCCGGCGGGGTGCGTTTCACCTACAGGAGTGCCCGATTGCCGTACGCAGGTGGCTACCAGAGCCAGGTCTTCGCCGCAGGCGGAAGCCCCTTCCCCTTCACTTCCCGCGGACTGGAGGACGCGGCGCGCCAGGCGCTGCCGCGCCCCCGCTTCGACTACATGGCGGGGGGCGCCGGGCAGGAGCGGACGGTGGCGGCCAATGAGGACGCCTTCGCGCGCTGGGGCCTGAACTACCGGATCCTCCGGGACGGGGCGGCCGGCGACCCCTCGTGCACGGTCCTGGGGACGCCCATGGCGGTGCCGGTGATGCTGGCCCCGGCCGGAGTGGCCGATCTGGCCCATCCGGAGGCCGAACGGGCGGCGGCACGGGCCGCGGCCGACACGGGCGTCGTGCAGGTGCTGTCGTCGGCGACTTCGACCCCGCTGGAGGAGGTCGCCGAGGCCGCCCCCGGAGGACGAAGGTGGTTCCAGTTCGCCTGGCCCGATGACGAGAAGCTCGCCCGTTCGCTCCTCGCGCGGGCGGAGGACGCCGGGTACCGCGCCGTCGTCCTCCAGGGGGACTGCCACGTCGCGGGCTGGCGCACCCGCGAACTCGACTCCGGCTTCTTTCCGTTCCAGCACGGCCACGGAATCGGGAACTACCTCTCGGATCCGCGGTTCTGCGAACTGGCCGGAACGGGTGCTCCGCCGCCCCGGGGCGCCGCTCCCGACCAGGCGGTCATCCGGGCCGCCGCGGCCACCTGGAACCGCCTCTACACGCGCCCCGCGTTCCGCCCCGCGGACCTGGAACTCCTGCGTTCCTGGACCGACCTGCCCGTGGTCGTGAAGGGGGTCTGCCGGTCGGACGAGGCGACCGCGCTGACCGACGCGGGCGTCGACGGGATCATCGTCTCCAACCACGGAGGCCGACAGCTGGACAGCGGAGTGGCGGCGCTCGACTGCCTGCCCGGGGTGGTTGAGGCCGTCGCCGGCCGGGTGCCCGTCCTGTTCGACTCGGGCGTCCGTACCGGGACCGACGTCCTGATCGCCCTCGCGCTGGGGGCGAGTGCCGTCCTGATCGGCCGGCCTTGGCTCTACGGCCTCGCCATCGGCGGACAGGACGGCGTCGCGCACGTCCTGCGCTGCCTGGAGGCCGAGTTCACAGGTGCGCTCACCCTCACCGGACATCGGCGCCCCGGCACCCTCTCGCCCGCCGATCTCACGCCCGTCACCGCCCACCGACCCCGGAGTGCCCGATGACCGCACGCACCGAACGCACCGAACGCTACGGCGACGAGATCTTCAGCCACACCGGCAAGGACGAGAGGGACCGGCTCTCCGCCCTGGCGGACGTCCTGGACCCGGTCTCCGTCGACGCCCTGGCCGCGCCCGGGCCCGGTTCCGTGCGCCGCTGTCTGGAACTCGCCGCCGGAACGGGCAGCGTGGCCCTCCGGATGCTCGACCTCTTCCCCTCCGCCCACGTGACGGCGACCGAACTCGATCTGCGCTTCCTCGAAGGGATGCGCGGGGACCGCCTGGGCGTCCTGCGGCACGACGTCACCACGGACGAGTTTCCCGAAGGCTCCTTCGACGTGATCCACGTCCGCTACCTCCTGCACCACCTGCCCGACCGCGCCGAGGTCTTCCGCCGGATCGTCCGCTGGCTCGCGCCCGGCGGCCGCCTGGTCATCGAGGAGCCGGCGCTGTTCTCCCTGGAGGCCGCGCGGGACGAGGTCTACCGGCGGGTCTCCCTGGGCGCCCTGCGGGTCCTGGCCGACCGCATCGGGACCGACTGCACCGACTGGGGTCCGGACCTGCCCCGTACCGCCGCCGCCCACGGCCTCACCGGCATCGGCCTGCGCACCACCGTGCCGACGGTCGCGTACGACACCCCGATGGGCCGCTTCTGGCGCCTGACCCTCGACCATCTCGGTCCGGGCATCGCCGCGCTCCCCGGGGTCCACACCGACGACGTCCCGACCGTCCTCGACCGGCTCTCACGCCCCGGGTTCATCGAGATGGGCATGGCCACGGTCACCCTCACCGCAACCAAACCCGCGTTCTGACAAGGGGCCGCACACCCCGATCTCCCGCGACGGGCGATCGCTCGAAGATAACGACTGGGTAACGCCGCACCAGGGTGCGGCGGGCGTGCGCTCTCTCCCAGTGAATCAGCCTTCGAGCCATGGGAGCACAGAGCGCATGAACACGAACATCGGCAGGTTCCTGGCCGCCGCGGCGTCCCTCACCACGCTGGCGGTCGGGGCCTCGGCTTCCCCGGCCGCGGCGGCCGACGAGGGCAAGACCGGGCGCGTCCTGGTCGTCGTGGCGAACTTCGCCGACCGCGCGCACCCGGACGCGGCCGCGATGCGGACGGACGCCGTCGACAAGTACTTCGGCGCGGGCGAGTCGCTGTCCACGTACTTCAGTGAGACGTCGCGTGGCCGGTTCACCTTCGGGCCCGCCGCCAAGGAGAAGGTCCTCGGTCCGTTGACCCTGAAGGAGAAGGCCGGTTGCGGTGGCAACGGCCAGCTGCGGATGGTCCGTGAGGATGTCGAGGCGCAGGTCGCGGCGAAGGGCCTGGTGCGGGGGAAGGACTGGGACTACCTGTCCATCGTCCTGCCCCACATCAGTTGCTACTGGTCCGGCATGGGATCCATCGGTGGCCGCTACACCTGGCTGAACACGGGGGACAACAAGGTGTCCGAGACGACGATCCGGCACGAGTTCGGCCACAACATCGGCTTCGGCCACCAGATCCGCTACCAGTGCAAGGACGGCAACCTCGTCGACTGCAACGACCGTGCCGCCGTCGAGGGCAGGTCGCCGATGGGCGGCAACGGGGCGGCCGGCCTGTCCGCCAACCAGCTGATCCGGATGGGCTGGCTGGAGACCGCCGAGCACCAGCGTGCCACCGGCTCGGGCACCTTCAGCATCAAGGCCCTCTACGGATCCCAGAAGGGCACCCGGGCGCTGGAGATCCCGATGGGGAACCAGCAGAGCCTGCTCCTGGAATACCGCCGTCCGTCCGGCCACCTCGACAAGAACCTCGACGGCGTCTACGCCTACCGCGTGACCGAGGGCCGCTACCACACGGCGGTGCCGATCGTGCTGTCCACGACCGAACGCAGCGCCGGCATCACCGAACTCCGTGACAACGCCTCCAAGGTGACCGTGAAGATCACCGGCAAGACCGCGGACGCGGCCACCGTCGCGGTCGGCCTCGACGGCAAGGCCCCGGCCGCGGGCGCCGCGCCGAGCGACCCCGTCGCGCCGGAGGAAGCGGCCGGCAAGACCGCGCCGCTGGAGGTGACCGACCCGGCCGTGCCCACCGGTCCCGCCGACGTCGACGAGAGCGGCACCGACGGCTCGCACGAGCACCAGGAGCAGGGCGCCGCCGCCCCGGGCGCCGCCGGGACCTCGGAGGCCGTCGCGTCCGGGAAGGCCGGCAAGGCTCCCGGTCTCGCGGGCCAGAACCTCGCCTCGACCGGCAGCGACGGCACCACGCTCACCCTGACCGCCCTCGGCGGCGGTGCGCTCCTGATCGGCGGCGCGTTCGTCGCGACCCGCCGCGCCCGCTCCCGCCGCGGAGCCACGCAGGCCAACTGACCACTCTCCAGGCGGCGTCCGGCCCAGCCGGACGCCGCCTCCGTCCGCCCGGGCCCCGTGGCGTGCACCCTTCCCGGGCGCCACGGGGCTCGGGCCGGCCCCCACCGGGGCGCCCGCTCCATCCCGCCGGGACCGCCCCGGCCGAGTCGCCGGAGGCACCCCGCTCATGACCACGACGCATCCGGACGACGCCGCACAGTGGGCCGGCCAACCCGCCGGTTGGCCGCCTCATCCACCCGTCCCGTCACCGGAGGCCCGGTACGCCGCTGCGCCGCTCCAGCCGCCCGGTCCCTGGTACGGCCGTGAACCGCTCCCCGCACCGGACGGTTGGCCCGCTCAGGAATCGCATCCCGCGACGCACGCCTGGTACACCCACCCGCCCCAGGCGTACGCGCCGCCCCCGCAGTCCTACGCCTGGCCGGGCCAACCGCACCCCTACCTCCCGGCGGCACACCCACCGCTCCAGCCGGACGGCACCTGGTACGCCGACCCCCCGCCGCAGCTGCCCGAGGCCTGGTACGCCGACCCCCCGCCGCAGCCGCCCGAGGCCTGGTTCACCGCCGTGCCGCTCCAGCCGGACGGCGCCTCGTACGGCCGTGAACCGCTCCCGTACCCGGACACCTGGGACGTCGGCCCGGAACAGGCGTACGCCACTGCTCCCCACCTCCCCGAGTGGCCGGCCGGCTCCGGGGGGCATGACGGCCCCGGGGCGCCGCCCCCGCCGGGGTCGGCTCCGGAGGCGCCGGTGATGCCGCCGGAGACGGCGCAGGCACCCCCCTCGCGACGGGCCGGGGCCCGGAGGGCGGCGGCCCGTCGCGCCGATTCGGGGCGGCGCAGGGCCCGGCGCGGCCCGGCCGGGTCGGGGCGTCGCCGCAGGCAGCCGCCCTCCGGGGCCGCGCGGGCCGCGGGCACCGTGATGCTCACGTCCGGACTCGCCATGGTCCTCTTCGTCGCCCACCAGGTGTGGTGGAGCAACGTGCAGGCCCGCGCGGAGGCCGACGAGGCCCGGGCCCGACTGGAACAGGCGTGGCGTGACGACGACCCAGAGCCCCGAGCCGGCGACGATGGCGACGATGGCGACGACGGCTTCGCGCCGGGCGAGGGTTTCGCGATCATCCGGATCCCGAAACTGGACCTGGAGTTCCCCATCGCCGAGGGCATCGGCACGCAGCAGGTGCTCGACAAGGGGCTGGTGGGCCATTACCCGGGCACGGGAATGCCCGCCGACGCCACCGGGAACTTCGTGCTGGCCGCGCACCGGAACACCCACGGGGAGCCGTTCCGGGAGATCGGCCGGCTGGCGCCGGGGGACCGGATCGTGGTGGAGACCGCGAACGCCTCCTACAGCTACGAGGTGGCCGGCCGCATCCCGGAGACCCCACCGACCGACGTGAGCGTGCTCCGCCCGGTCCCCGGCGGATCCCCCTTCACCGTGTCCGGCCGGTACATCACCCTGACGACGTGCACACCTGAGTTCAGCACCCGCGGCCGCCTGATCGTCTTCGGCAAGCTGGTGGGGGAGCAGCCCAGGGCGCAGGTCTGACCACCCTTCGGGTACCGGCCGCGAAGACCCGGTGCGTCCGGTGTGCCGTGTGCCGTGTGCCGTGTGCTCTGTGTGTTCCGTGGGTCATGTGAGGCGTGGGGCCGCTCCGGGCGCGCCGGGTATACCGGCCGCGCCCGGAGCGCCCGATCAGCCGACGTTGACGGCACCCCAGGCCTGCGCCACGGTCCGGTACTCCTTGCTGCCCTTGCCGTAGAGGTCGCGGGCCGCGTCCAGGGTCGCGCCCCTGGCCTCGTGGTAGTCGGTGGTCGAGGTCATGTAGACCGTCAGCGCCCGGTACCAGATCTTCGCGGCCTTCTCGTTGCCGATACCGGTGACCTGGGAACCGTCACAGGTGGGACTGTTGTACGCGGTCCCGTTGACGGTCTTGCGACCGCTGCCCTCGGAGGCCAGGTAGAACCAGTGGTTGCCCACTCCGGAGGACTGGTGCGGGTCCATGCGGCGGACCTTGGGGCTCCAGCAGTCGGGTGACCTGCCGTCACGCGAGGGCTGGTCCAGGCGGCGCAGCCAGGGCGGGGTGGACCGGTCGCTGAACAGGTAGTCGGGGGTGTCGTCGCGGTTGTCCGCGTACCACTCCACCATGGTGCCGAAGATGTCGCTGGTGGCCTCGTTGAGTCCGCCGGCCTCGCCGTGGTAGCGGAGCCGGGCGGTGGCGGCGGTGATGCCGTGCGTCATCTCGTGCCCCATGGTGTCGAGGTCGACCTGCTCGGTGTCCTTGCGGCCGTCGCCGTCCCCGGTCAGCATGCAGAAGCAACTGTCGTCCCACTGGGCGTTGTCCCAGTGCTTGCCGACGTGGACGAAGACGGTGGGTGCCCGACCGTCGTTCCTGATGCCCTTCCGGCCGAAGGTCTTCTTGAAGTAGTCGTGGGTCAGGGCGGTGTTGGCGTGCGCGTCCACGGCCGCGGTGGACCGGTCACGGGACAGGGTGCGGCCGTCGCCCCAGCGGTTGTCGGCGTCGGTGAAGAGCGTGCCCGACGCCGCGTTCACCCTGCCGGGGCGGATGTTCCCGGCATCCTTGGTGACGTGCCCGCGGACCGGGTCGGTGAGGGAGAACCCGCCCCTGTGGGGGCTGGTGTCCAGGGGCACCTTGCCGGCGTAGGCGGAGCGGCCCTCTCCGCGCGCCTGGTGCTCCGAGGTGTAGCTCTCGATCCGCTCGCCGGTGGCGGCATCGGTGACGACCACCAGTCCGGTGGGCTGGTCGTGCGCTCCCACGCCCCGCACGGTGGTCTGCCAGGCCAGTCGGGCCGTCCCCTCCACGGCCCAGACGACCAGCCGGGGTTCGGCCACGGCCTCGCGGATGCCGGTGGCCGCGCCGTGTGCCGCGGCGGCGGCCTCCGACACGGTGACGACCGGTTCGAGGGACCGGACGACGGGGCTGTGTCCCTTGGCGCGCGAGGCGCGCGTCATCCTGCCGTTCCGGTCCTGGTGGACCACCAGGTCGCCGCCGATGACCGGGAGCCCCTGATACGTGCGCTCGAAACGTATGTGTCGGGTACCGTCCGCGTCGACGACTGCGTCCGTGAACCGCAGGCTCTGTCCCGGTCCATAGCCGAACGCCTTCGGGTGGCGTGCGACGTCGGCCTCCGCGTCCGCCACGTTCCGGTCCAGGTCGGGTTCGGAAGCCGAGGCGGCGAGCTGCAGGCCCGCCGCGACCAGTAGCCCGGCGGCCAGAGCGGCTCCGGTTCTCACCCGGCGGGCGGTGGATCTCCTGCGCTTGTGCATGAGTGCTCCTCCTGTGCGCGCGGCCCGGGGCGCGGACGCCCCCACCGGTCGCCGGCGTCCGGACGTACCGCCCGCCCCGGGCCGAACCGCGTCTTCGAGGATCGGCGTGGAGCGGACGCTCCCGAGCCGTCCCGGGGGATCGGTTCGGCACGGGCTCGTCGGTACGGCTGCGCGACGGCACGGCGGTCCACCGCACGGTGCGGTGGACCAGGCCCTCTCATGAGGAGGGAGTGGAGCCGAACGCCGGCCTCCCGACGCTTTATCGACTCGTGACCGGCTCCGCGCCCGGCTCCGCGCCCGGCTCCGCGCCCGGCTCCACGGCGCCGGTGCAGCCGCACCGACGGACCCGCGCGCATCGGCGAAGGCAACCGATCGGGCCCGGGTCCTCGCAGGTGGGCGTTGCCCGGCTCGGCCGTGCGCTTTTCAACCACCCAACGGCACTTGTGCATTGGAGGGAGATGGGTCACTGTTCTGCCCGCAGCCCGAGGAGCGCACAACTTCCGCACAGCTCCTGCACATGCGGAATTGTCATGGGCCTGCCAAGTCTGTGGAACTCCACGACACCCCACCTCTCACAAGGAGACCCCCCATGTCCGCGTTACGCACGCGACGACGCAGAACCAGCCTGGCCGGACTGCTCCTGGCCTCCGCCCTGGGCGCCTGCTCCCTCGCCGCCCCAGCCGCAGCAGCGGCGGGAACCGGCGGCACCGGCGCCGTCCCGCACACCACCGCCGCCGCCGCCGTCCCCGGCAGCTACCTCGTCACACTCCGCCCCGCCCTCGCCGACTCCGACGGAGCCTCCGGCAGAGCTCTCGCCGAGCGGTACGGCGCCAAGGTCACGCGAACGTACACCGCGGCCCTCAACGGCTACGCGGTCGAACTGCCCGAGGCGCGGGCCAGGCGACTCGCCGCGGATCCGGCGGTCGAATCGGTCGTCCAGGACCAGGTGGTCAGGATCAACGGAACCCAGCCGTCCCCGCCCTCCTGGGGCCTGGACCGGATCGACCAGGAGAAGCTGCCACTGGACCAGACGTACCGCTACCCGGACTCCGCCGGCGAGGGCGTCACCGCATACATCATCGACACCGGTGTCCGCATCACCCACCAGGACTTCGGCGGTCGCGCCTCCTACGGCTACGACGCCGTCGACGACGACAACACCGCCGCCGACGGCCACGGCCACGGCACCCACGTCGCGGGTACCGTCGCGGGGTCGTCCTACGGCGTTGCCAAGAAGGCGAAGGTCGTGGCGGTCCGGGTCCTCGACGACGAAGGCTCCGGCACCATCTCCGGGGTCGTCGCGGGCATCGACTGGGTGACGCGGAACGCCGTCAAGCCGGCCGTCGCCAACATGAGCCTCGGCGGCGGGGCCAACACCACCCTGGACAACGCCGTTCGCAACTCCATCGCCTCCGGCATCACCTATGCCGTCGCGGCCGGCAACGAGGACGAGGACGCCTCCGGATCCTCGCCCGCCCGCGTCTCCCAGGCGCTGACCGTCGGAGCGACCACGAGCGGCGACGACAGGGCGTACTTCTCCAACTACGGAAGCATCCTCGACCTGTTCGCGCCCGGCTACTCCATCACCTCGGCCTGGAACGGCAGCGACACCGACCGCCAGACCATCTCGGGCACGTCGATGGCCGCCCCGCACGTCGCGGGCGCCTCCGCCGTCTACCTCGCGGGCAACCCGTCGGCCACACCGGCGCAGGTCTCCGCCGCCCTCACCTCGGCGGCCACCGGGGGAGTCGTCGGCGACCCCGGCAGCGGCAGCCCCAACCGCCTGCTGCGCGTGGCAGGCGGGGGCGACGAGCCGCCGCCGCCCGGTGGCGACCGCTACGAGAACACCACCGACTACGCGATCAACGACCACGCCACCTCGGAATCGCCGATCGGTGTCAAGGGGCGCTCGGGCAACGCCCCGTCCGCGCTGAAGGTCGACGTGGACATCAAGCACACCTACATCGGAGACCTCCGGGTCGAACTCCTCGCGCCGGACGGCAGGGTCCACCTGCTCAAGGACTACGGCGTCGGCGGCAGCAACGACGACCTGCGCGCCACGTACACCGTCGACACCTCGGCGTCCCCCGCCAACGGCATCTGGAACCTCCGGGTCCATGACAACGCCTGGTGGGACACCGGAAAGATCGACGCCTGGTCCCTCACCTTCTGACCCACCCCCGCCCCCTCTCGCGTCACCCCATCGCACCCCCGCCCGGCCGGGCGCACCGGGGCGGACCTCACCACGAGGTCCGCCCCTCTCCGGCACTCCGACGTCGGGGACCTCGCGCCGCAGTGCGCTTCTGGCAGCCGGTCCTCCGGTCTGCGGCGGGCGACCGCATCGGCCACGCTCCGGCTGCGGACACCGTCGGCCCCGCCTCCCAGAGGCCGAGGAATCGCGGCCGGGGTTACTTCCGTCCGGGGGTCCACTTCATGCCGAGCCGGTAGGCGCGGGAGATCTTGTCCTGGACGCCGGGACCGTCCGCCGGAGTGAACCAGCGCACCTCGCGTTCGATGACGAGTTCGCCTTTCTGGCGCTTGATGAGGGCGATGGCGCAGGCGTTCGCCTGCGGCGGGCATGCGTCCAGGACCACCCGGAAGCGGTCGCCGCGGTCGGAGGTCAAGGTCACCACGGCGTCGAGGCCGCGGAAGTCGCCGGAGCCTTCGTAGATGTAGACGAAGAGCAGGAGCTTCTGGAACTCAGCCTGGTGGTCCAGGTTGATGACGAGGTTCTCCCCCGTCTCCCGTGCCCCGGTCCGGTCGTCCGCGTCGAGGGCGACGTACGGGAAGCGGTCCACCGCACCGAAGGCGTTGCCCAGCGCCTGCACGACGGTCTTGGAGCCGTCGGTGCAGCGGATCATGCAGCCGAGGTCGAGGTCCACCGTCCTGGCCGAGGCGGAGGCCGAGCGCAGCGAGGCCCGTATCCGGCCGAACAGACCGCGCGCCTCGCCGGCCGCCTGCCGAGCGGCGGCCTGCGGCGAGGTCCAGTTGAGGTTCACTTTGATCAGTCCGGAGGTCACGCCGTGCTTGGCCAGGGAGACGGTGGGGGCGGCCTTCGTCAGGTTCACGGTGGCGGGCGTGGTCATGCGGCACCTCTCGGGGAAGGCCCGGGGAGCCGGGGTGATCAACGACCGTACAGGCGGGGCGTGAGGCACCGCAGAGCATCGGTCGTTGACGGCCTCGCACGAGGATCGGCCCGTCGGCCCGTCGGCCCGTCGGCCCGTCGGCCCGTCGGCCCGTCGGCCGGGCGGCGCGGGGAGCGGGACGCGGAGGCGCGTGGTTGCTGAAGACGGCAACGGTTCGCGGAGGGGACGCCGTGCTGATCCCTGGGATTGTTCGCCCTGCCAGCCGTTAGTGTGAGGGCCGTTGGAGGCGAATCCGAGCCGGAGCGGAGCGCGGAGAGTCGTGGGCGGTCTTACGGAAGCGAAGCTGAGGGCGCTGGCCGGGGAGCGTTCGTTCGAGCGTGGACGTGGTTATGTCGACGAGGTGTCTGGGGTCGAGTTCGGTGACGGCTGGATCAGGGCATCGGTACGCGGCACGGAGCGGTACGCGATGGAGCTGCTCCCGGGCGGGCGCGGAAAGCCGGCGGGGACGTGCGATTGCCCGTACGGCCAGGAGGGCAACTTCTGCAAGCATCTGGTCGCCCTCGATCTGACGGTGATCGTTCAGGAGGCCGACCTGTCTCGCAGGCGGAAGGCGGCCCGGGACCGGCCCCACGGCCTCGATGCTTGGCTGACCGGCCTGTCACGGGACGGCCTCCTCGCTCTCGTGCGGGAGGAGATGGCCGAGGACCGCAACTTGCGGAGGCGACTGGAACTGCGGGCGGCGAGCGCCGCGACGACGTGGCCGGGATCCGGTCCCGTTTCCGTGAGCTGCTCGACATCGGCCCGTTCGCCCAGTACGGCTCCTTCGAGTACGCCGATGCCCGTGCCCACGCCGACCAGGCCCGGCAGGCGGTGTCCGCGTTTCGTTTGCTGACCATCTCGGGCCGGGCCGCCGCCTCACCCCGCCCCCGGACCACGGCGCCCGCCACCCAGCCTGACGCGCACCAACGCGCCTACGCCTACGCGGCCCGGACCCCGGAGAGCACCCCGGTCCGGGCCGCGACCCGAAAGGAGTGACCATGGATGACGAGATCCAGCTGATCAGGGACGGCGATGGCCTGGCGGTCATCGGCAATCAAGCGACGGTCGAACGCTTCCTCATCTCAGAAGGGCTGCCGTCGCAGGCCCTGCGGCCGCGACGGTTCCGATCCGCCCTCGGCAACGCGGCCGGAGTCGCGCAGGCAGGTTCCGACATCGCTGCCCACTCAGGCCGCTGGGTGAAGCTGAGCAAGGACTCCGCGCGGCGTATCGACCAGCTTGGGCTCAGGAAGAGTGCCAAGACGGGTCTCAGCACAGGTGTGCTGAAAGGGCCCAAGGGGCAGAGCAAGGGGTTCGTCGAGTTCGCGAAGGAGCCCGGACCCCTCCGGGGCAACCCGGCGCAGTTGTCGAACGTAGCGGCGGTCATGGCGCAGCTTGCGATGCAGCAGGCCATGGACGAGATCACCGACTACCTCGCCGCGATCGACGAGAAGCTCGACGACGTGCTCCGCGCCCAGGAGGACGACGCGCTGTCGAAGATTATCGGCGCGGAACTCGTGATCGAGGAGGCCATGACCATCCGGGACGAGGTGGGCCGGGTCTCCGACATCACGTGGTCGAAGGTGCAGGCCACATCGGAGACGATCGCCACGACCCAGGTATACGCGCTCCGCCGGCTCGACGCGCTCGCGGAGAGGATGGAGCGCAAGGCCAAGATCGGTGAACTCGCCGCGGCGGCAGAGGACGCCGAGTCCAAGGCCCGGCAGTGGCTGGCCGTCCTGGCCCGTTGCTTCCAGCTCCAGGACGCGATAGCCGTGCTCGAACTCGATCGGGTGCTGGACGCGGCTCCGGAGGAGCTGGACCGGCATCGCAGCGGCATCCGGATCGCCCGAAGGAACCGGCTGGATCTCATCTCGCGGAGCACCGAGCGGCTGGTGGCCCGGATGAATGCGGCCGCCGACGAGGCCAACGCGAAGGTGCTGCTGCACCCGACCAAGTCCCCGGCCGTGGTCCGGTCGAGCAACCAGGTGGTGGCCGGTGTCCACGACTTCCACGGGCGGCTCGGGATCGAGTCCGGTCGCCAGTCGTCGGAGACGAGACGATGGGCGGTCGCGGCGGTGGAGGTGAGGGACAAGGCGCTGGAGACGGGAGTGAAGGGCGCCGATGTGGTCAGAAGTCTCGGCAACGAGACCCTGGACCGGGCAGGTTCGGTGAAAGACAAGATCAGCAGCGGGATCGCCGAGCGAGCGCGTCGCCGCCGCGGGGACGCGAAGGAACGCGACGAGGAGGGCTGAGCGAGCGCCGACCGCCAGCCACGTGGGTTCCCGTCGGGCCGGCGGCCCCTCTGCTGAGCCTCCTCAGCCGGCTTGCAGACCGTCGCTCCAGCCCCGCACCAGGATCAGCTGGCCGTACCCACCCACCACCCGCCCTGGAGCCGTGCCATGACGCCGTTCGCCGACGAGGAAGACACCCGCAAGGTCCAGACCGCCGTCATCGGCGGGGCGGGATCCGACGACCCTGTCTTCCTCCCGTACGACTACGACGAGTTCGACCTCTTCATGCGGGGCCGCTCCCGCGACGACTTCTACTGCGGCACACTTCTCGGCGGCTGCGGCAAGAAGCTCGCCGCCAAGCGCTACACCGAGAAGAAGTGCCACTTCGCCCACCGCCCACCCGTCCACTGCCGTCGCACCGCGAACGGCGAGTCCAGCGCCGACCACCTCTACATCGGCCAAGCCCTGACCCGGTGGCTCGCCCGGCAGAACCACCGGCAGGCCAAGGCGTCGTACCGCACGGTCGGGGACAGACCGGGCGGCACGGTGGACTTCCGGCTGTCCGGCGGGCGGCAGCTCATACGGGTGCAGATGGCCCGGCTGGGTCTGCACCCGTGGCGACAGGAGGCGGAGGACCTCGCCCGGGGCGCCGACCACGTTGAGTGGCTCTTCGGGCCGGACAGCATGCTGGCCTTCGACCGGGTGGAATCCCATGGCTACGCGATCCGCGCCGAGTGCCGGACGGTAGGCGTCACGCGTGAGGTGCGCATCGGGATCCAGCTGCCTGGCAACACCATCGAATGGACCACGCTGGAGGAGTGCTCCCTGACTCCTCAGGGGGTCGTTACCCCGGGTTTGGTGTCCACCCCTCAGGGCATCGTGCCGCGCGGGTCGGCCGAAGCGGCCACCACCCCTACGCCCCGGCTCTCCTTCGCGCTTGCCGACGATACGGTGGCGTTCACAGGGGCCGCGCCGAGGGCCGACGTGCAGTCGCCGACGGGGGCACCGGGCAGCGTCTACGACGCGGACATCCAGCCTCTCGGCTCGGACGTGATACGGGCCCGCATCGTCCTTCCTCACGCCTCGACGCCCCCCCAACCCGTCGAGGGTGTACCTCCTTCGGGAGCGGGTGACCCTGACCCCCGTCGACGGCACGACGGCAGACACGCCCGCATGGCTTCTCGCCGCCTCCAAGACGCGACGCCTCGACGCCCGGGAGGCGGCGGCCTGGAACGGACTGAAACCACCCCAGCCGGTACCCGCGGTAGCCACGCCCCTCCCCGTCGAGCAGCTGCCCGCACCCCCGAGTCCACGGCTCGACGACCGCGAGATCGTGGCCTCCTTCCGGAGGACCCTGGAGCGGACCGCCCGCGCACGTGGCCGGATCACATGGTCCAAGCTCGTCGGGAGCGCAAGGGCGACACCCCAGCAGTTCACCTCGGAGCACCAACGCAGGCTTCTCACAGCGCTTGACTTCCCGCGCGCTCAGGACAAACCGGTACTGTCCTCGCTCCTCAGGACGGAGAGCGGCGAGGTCCCGTCCTTCTTCGCCGCCGTCCTCACCGAGCTGGGCTGGGCACCGGGCCTCCCGGGGAACCAGGTTCGCCACATCAACGAGATGGAACGGCGGCGCGCCTACGAGACTTTCGGGGACAGCCCTGTCGCGGCCCCGCCGACGCCGCCTGCCTCCCCGGCGACTCCACGGCTCCAGCCCATACCGCAACCCAGGCAACCGCAGGGCCGGCCACAAGCCGCCGCGGCCAGGCTGACTTCGCCGACCGGTCTTCCGACCCTCCAACTCGTGCTCGCCGTACGCGAACACCTCAAGGCGCGAGCGAGGAAGGGAGCCGACGACATCACGTGGCGCGAGCTCTCGGGCAACACAGGATTCGACTTCGGCACCCTGTCGGACGAGCGGCGCACCACCCTCTTGTTCCGTGTGGATGAGCCCCTCAGGAGGCATGACCTCATGTACGCGGCCCTCGTCGTGACGGACGACGGCGAGCCGCTGCCGTACTTCCCCCAGCTCCTTCAGCGCCATGGACGTCCGGTGCCGGGTCTCCAGAGCGAGGCTCATCAAACCCGGCGGCTGGAGGCGGACCGTATTCGTGACGCGTACGCATCTGGCGCCCGCGGGTCGGGTGGTGTGACCCCCATGCCGCCCGCTGCGGCCACGGCCCCTGCTCCCGCCCCCGAACCGTCTGCCGCATCGGCGCCCGCTCCGGCTGAGCGCCCCCTCGACACCTCCGTGACCGCGGCCATCGGAACGCTTACCGGACTGCGCTGGCGATTCGACCATGCGCGGCAGGTCGGCGACCTCGCCGAGGCCAAGCGCGTCTGGCAAGCTGTACGGCACCAAGCTCCCCCCTGAGGCACAGAGCCAGTACCGTCCCCACCTGCGCGACATGAGCGAGTGGGTACGGGAGCGCGAGAACGAGAACATTCAGGCGAACCTCCGCAGGCTGCTCGATGACCTCGCGCGGCGGCAGGGGCTCGCTGACATCGATGCCCTTCGTGACGGCCTGGCTGGTGCGCAAGAGCTCAAGAGGAAGCACCACGGCAAGCTCCCGCAGGACCTCCAGGACGCGTACGGCGCCTGCGAGGGACGACTTGCCGAGCTGCTCGCCGTGCCGTCCGGCAGCGTTCCGATCACTTCCGCTCCGGAGACGGAGGAGGCGCCCCAGTCGGCCGGGGCCAAGCTGTCAGAACTCGCTGCTGTTGTTCGCTCCCTTCTGGAAGACACCGCGCGGGACCGGGCCGTGCTGACGTGGTCCGCGATCCGGCACCGGCTGAACGTGGAACTTCCTCACCTCCACCCGGACGATCAGGGGCAGGTGCTTGTCCTCGCCGACGCGGACACGCCGGCGGACGAACCGCTCCTCTCCGCCTTGGTCACGACCAACGAGGGGGATCTCCACCCGCTGTACCGGCACGTGGCCTATTCGCTCGGCCGGGAGACACCCTCGGGGCAGGACGAACTCCATGCACGGTGGCAGCTGGATGTCCTTCGGCTCTACGGCATCTGGAAGCACCGCCGACCCGCTGATGGCAGAATGTGAGAATCTCGGAAAGTCGGAGACTCGCACTTTCTTCGGGTTCTGGGTAGTCTGGGGGGGCGAAGAAGACATGGGATGGAGAGAGGGAGGTCACTCATGGCCGCGACCACGTTCCATGCCAGCGTGCGCGACAAGGGGCAGCTGACGTTGCCCGCAGGGGTGCGCGAGGCGCTGGGAGTCTCCCCGGGTGACGAGCTTGAGTTCGCGATCAACGACGCGGGTGTCGTCGAGGTTCACGGGCTACGGAAGATCCGCACCGATCAGGCGTGGTTCTGGACGGAGCGGTGGCAGGCGGGGGAGCGCGAGGCGAGCGAGGACATCGCGGCCGGACGCACGACCCGTCACGAGGACGTGGACGAGATGTTCGCGCACCTCGGCAAGGAGAACTGACCCCGACCCCTGGGAGGCCCATTGCCGACTTTCGAGACGACCGCTCGCTTCGACCGCGACTTCAGGAAGCTCCTTCCGGAGGAGCGGGCGCGGTTCCAGGCGACCATTCGGGACAAGTTCGTGCCGGATGTGACCAGCGGGCGGTTTCGGCCCGGCCTCCGGGTCAAGCCGGTTCAGGGGGTTCCGCTCCCCGCAGGCGCGCGTCCCGTCATGGAGATGACCTGGGCGCCTGATGGGCGTGCCACCTGGCAGTACGCGGACGAGGTCCGCGCGGGTGAGCCTCACATCATCTGGCGCCGCGTGGGCGGACACGAGATCTTCGATCCCGGTCCTGCCTGAGGGACAGAGGGCCGTCGACGGCGGATGCCGGTCGACGGCCCTCGCGCGGTCCTGGGGCGCACAGCCCCGGCGAGCGGCTGAGAGGCGGGCCCGTGCGTGGGCGGTCGGAGAGTGAATCCGCACGGCAGAATGGGCCCGTGAGCGACGAAGAGGCGGACCTGGCCGAGATCCTGGGGACCCGGGAATCCGCATGGCTGGAGTTCAAGCGCAGCCCCAAGCGCGAGGGGAAGCGGGGCGACGCCATCGGCAACGCGGTGTGTGCCATGGCCAACGACCTGTGTGGTCGTGGCGGGGGAGACATCCTGGTCGGCGTGGACGACAACGGCCTGCCCGTCGACGACGTCGACGTGAGCGACCGGGCGCTGCTCCAACTCACCGAGATCCGGGACTCCGGCCTCATCCTCGACCGCCCGTCCCTCACGGTCGAGCGGGCCGTCTACCGGGGCAAGCCCGTCGTCCGGCTCCACGTGGCCGCGTCCGCGACCCCGCCGGTACGGTTTGACGGTGTCATCTGGGTCCGCCCCGGCCCCACCACACGGAAGGCCAACCGGGAGGACGAGCGGGTCCTCACGGAGCGCCGTCGGGCCAGGGACCTTCCCTTCGACACGCGCCCGCTGGAACTGGCCCGCGTCGACGACCTGGATCTGGACGTGTTCCGGCAGTCGTACCTGCCGTCGATGGTCGCCCCGGACGTCATCGAGGAGAACGGCCGTCCCATCGACCTTCAGCTCTCCTCGCTCCACCTCGCCACCCCGGCCGGCACGCCGACCACGCTCGGCGTCCTGGCCGTCGGACTGGATCCGACCAGCCAGGTACCCGGGGCTTACGTCCAGTTCGTCCGCTACCAGGGCACCGACCTGGACGCCCCGATCGCCGACGAGCAGGAGCTCCGGCAGAACCTGGTGGGGCTCTCGGCGCGCCTGGAACCACTCCTGCGCAGCAACCTCCGCACCCGGCTCGTGGAGGACGGATTCCGGGAGACCCCGCGTCCGGACTATCCGCTGGAGGCGCTGCGTGAGCTCTGCATGAACGCCCTCATGCACCGGAACTATGAGACGTCGTATGCGCCGACCCGCATCGTCTGGTTCGACGACCGGATCGAGATCACCAACCCCGGTGGCCCCTTTGGCCAGGTCCGGGATGACAACTTCGACCGTGTCACCGACTACCGCAATCCGTCCCTGGCCGCCGCGCTGAAGGGCCTCGGATACGTGAACCGATTCGGCCGCGGTATCGGCCGGGTGAGAAGGGCGCTGGAGGGCAACGGGAATCCGCCCGCCGAGTTCCAGGTGGACGATTCGTCGTGGGTCGTCGTGATCAGGAGAGCCGCATGACGTCGATCGCGCTGTTCAACAACAAGGGAGGCGTGGGAAAGACCACCCTCACCTACCATCTGGCCCACATGATCCGTCGCCTCGGTCTGAGCGTGCTGGCCGTCGATCTGGACCCTCAGGCCAACCTGACCTCCATGTGCCTGGACGAGACCGAGATCGAGGACCTGTGGGAGAACCCCTCCGAACTCATCAACCAGGGTGCGGCGAAGGCGGGACTCCCCGGTACCGGGCGGGTGCGCAGCGGACAGACCATCGCCGACGCTGTCCGTCCCATCCTCGAAGGCACCGGTGACATTGCGGCCGTCGAGCCCGTCGAGCTCCAGCCGGGGCTCTGGCTGCTGCCGGGGAGCCTCGACCTCAGCCGCTTCGAGGACAAGCTGTCCAACGAATGGTCCCGCGCCTACGCAGGTGACATCGCGGCGATCCGTACGTCCACGTCGTTCCATCGGATCATCGAGCAGGCCACTCGGGCCGTCGGGGCGGACGTCGTACTCATCGACGTCGGCCCCAACCTGGGGGCCATCAACCGCGCCGCCCTGATCTCGGCCGACACGGTGCTGATGCCGCTGGCCGCCGACCTGTTCTCGCTCAAGGGCCTCAGCAACCTGGGGCCGACGCTGCGCCAGTGGCGCGCCGACTGGCAGCAGCTCGTCCTGCCCAGGGTGCCCGCGAACATCTCCGCGCCCCAGGCCGAGATGCGTCCCCTCGGGTACGTCATCATGCAGCCGGAGATGCGCCTCGACCGGCCCGTCAAGGCGTACGAACGGTGGCTCAAGCGCATTCCGTGGGTCTACTCCTCGGCAGTCCTCAACGAGGTGGAACCCACCCGTGAGGACGACTTGCACCGCATCGCGACCATGCGGAACTACCGGAGCCTCATGCCTCTGGCACACGACGCTCGCAAGCCCATGTTCGACCTGAGGCCGGCCGACGGCGCTCTGGGCAGCACTCAGCAGTACGTGAAGACCTGCTTCAAGGAGTTCCAGACGCTGTCCCGTGAGGTGCTCGTGAGGATCGGCGAGCCTCTGGAGGAGGCCCGCCCGACGGCACCGGCGGACCGGCGATAGCGCTCCGTCGCGAAGGACACGGACCGCGTCCAGCCCTCGTGGTTGACTGCGAAGGGGCGGCGCTCCAGACCGACGAACGGGCGGGCAACAGCATCGAGGTGCTCATGACCCGGTACGTGAGGTGTCTCCACGGCCGCCAGGCCCTCGCCAACAGGCGCGTCGACGCGTTCCTGGACGAATGCAACTGAGGATCCGTCACACTCCTCGCGGCAAACCGAGCGGTCCACGCGGCCCTCGCGTCCCGCGTATGTCCCGCGCGAGTCGGTCTCGAGCGCCGGGCAGGCGTGTTCTCGTAGACGTGTCGTGGCAAAAGAGCAGGTCAGGGGGTGCGTGTGTGCAAAGGGGTGGTTAGCCTCGCGCTTTCATGAAGCGGGCTGTCCGACGGGTGGCCAGGTAAGCGAGAAGTGCCTCTGACCAGCAAGAATGAGGATTGTCGAGGTCCTTGTTCCTGCCACCGTCGGAGGCACTTCCCAGGTGAAGAAGCGTATCGGGTCCTATCCACGCGTCCGCGTCGAGGGCGGTGGCCGTGGGGTGGTGTCCCAGGCCGGGGCCGTGCTGCTGGTCGAGACGGTCCGCAAGGCCGGGCTGGACCAGGCGATATCGGCGGCGCTTGCGCCGTGGCGGCGGCCCCGGGCGGTGCACGATCCGGGGAAGATCCTGCTGGACGTGGCCCTCGCGGTCGCGATGGGCGGGGACTGCCTCGCGGATGTTGGGACGCTGCGGGCCGAGCCCGGCGTGTTCGGGCCGGTGGCCTCCGACCCGACGGTCTCCCGGCTCGTCGACGCCCTCGCCGCAGCTGGGCCGAAGGCCCTGTCCGCTATAAGGGCCGCTCGGGCCGAAGCGCGTGAGCGCGTCTGGAAGCTGGCCAGCGCTGCGGCGCCGGATGCCGCGGGGCAGGTGATCGTGGACCTGGACGGGGTGCTCGTGCTGGCCCACTCTGAGAAGCAGGACGCCACCGCGACCTGGAAGAAGACCTTCGGACACCACCCCCTGATGGGCTTCGTGGATCACGGAAGCGGCGGGAGCGGTGAGCCGGTCGCCGGCCTGCTCAGACCGGGCAACGCAGGCAGCAACACCGCCGCCGACCACATCACCACGGCCCAACTCGGCTTGGCGCAACTACCGAAGAAGTACCGGCGCGGACGCCGGACGCTGATCCGTACCGACTCCGGCGGCGGCACCCACGAGTTCGTCGCCTGGCTCGCCCAGCGCGGCCGGTGGCTGTCGTACTCGGTCGGCATGACCATCACTGAGCAGATTCACCAGGCCGTCCTCAAGGTTCCCGCCCCGGCCTGGACGGCAGCGATCGAGCCCGGCGGCGAGATCCGGGACGGGGCGTGGGTCGCCGAGATCACCGGCGGCTGCCTCAAGGGCTGGCCGAAGGGAATGCGGCTGATCGTGCGGAAGGAACGGCCCCATCCCGGCGCCCAGTTGCGGATTACCGACGCCGACGGACTGCGGCTGACCTGCTTCGCCACCAACACCACCGACATGCCGATCGCGGCACTGGAGCTGCGGCACCGCCAGCGGGCACGGGCCGAGGACCGCATCCGGGCCGCGCGGGCCACCGGCCTGCGCAACCTGCCCCTGCACGACACCGCGCAGAACCAGATCTGGCTGGAGATCGTCCAGCTCGCCCTGGACCTGCTGGCCTGGATGCCGATGCTCGCTCTGACCGGCGAAATCCGCAGGTGGGAGCCCCGCCGTCTCCGGTTCCGCCTTCTCTCCGCCGCCGCCCAGATTGTCACGACCGCCCGCCGCCGGCACCTGAGGTTCGCACGCCACTGGCCCTGGACCGACGTGATCACCGACGCGCTGGCGCGGCTCGAAGCTCTCCCAAATCCCGGCTGACCAGCACGTTCCCGTCCCTGCGAGCAGTATCACCCCGACCGGAGCCGTGGAACCCGGCGCCCACCCGACGCGACAGCCGGGCCATCAGCGCGCCCGCCACCGACCCGAACAACCGAAACGGCCCGCCGAAGAAGCCGACGGACCATCACGAAAGATCGAGGTTAGTGCAACGGCCATTTGCGCCATGTGAGTTTTGGCATGAACAAGAAAGCCCCCGACTCGCATTTCTGCAGGTCAGGGGCTTCTGTGGCACTTCCTGTGAAGTGCCCCCGGCAGGATTCGAACCTGCGCACACGGCTCCGGAGGCCGTTGCTCTATCCCCTGAGCTACGGGGGCGTGTCGCTCGTCGTGCGGCGACGGGTTGAACACTACCAGCTTCCGCGGGGTGATCAGGAACCGATGTGCGGGGGACGGGGACATGGGTCGCCCGCACGGGGTGGAAGTGGCAAAAACCCGGACGCGGGGCCCGCGCCGACCTACTCTCGAGTTGTGCCAGGCGTCTCTGGCCGGGTCCTCGTTGTCGACGACAACAAGGTGATCCGGCAGCTGATCAAGGTCAATCTCGAGCTGGAGGGCTTCGAGGTCGTGACCGCGAACGATGGTGCCGAGGCCCTGGACGTGGCGCACCGGGTGTGCCCTGACGTGATCACTCTTGATGTGGTCATGCCCCGGTTGGACGGGTTCGGGGCCGCCGCGCAGTTGCGGGCCGATCCGCGGACCCGGGACGTGCCCGTGGCCATCGTCAGCGCCTGTACGCAGCAGGAGGTCGAGGCCGGGATCGCGGCCGGGGTGGATGCCTTCCTCGCCAAGCCGTTCGAGCCCACCGAGCTCGTACGGGTCGTGCGCCGGCTCATCGAGCGCAAGGACCGGCGCGACGGGAGGAGAGGGGCACCCGCCGGGAGGGGCCGCGGCTGACTCGCGGTCGGCCCGCGGGGGCTGCTGTTCACATGGCGAAACCCTTCGTGGGATGACCGGGCGCCTCCCCTAGGCTGGTCCCGTGACCCCCGCAGACCTCTCCCGTTGCGTCGTACGCGCCGTGCGCTGCGCCGTCGCCGACGGGGAGCTCGCCGCGGGTGCGGCCGCGCCCGAGCGGGTCGTCGTCGAGCGGACCCGGCCCGGCGGGGTGGGGGACTACGCCACCCCCGTCGCCTTCCAGGTCGCCAAGGCCGCCGGATGCCCGCCCCGTGGAGTGGCCGACGTACTGGCCCGCCGGCTCGGGGCCGAGCCCGGGATCGAGCGCGTCGAGGTCACCGGAGCGGGGTTCCTCAACTTCGTGCTGCCCGCCCCCTCCGCGCCCGCGGTCGTGGCCGACGTGATCGGCCGGGATGTCCGAGGCCGGGCCGTGCGGACCGTCCACGGCGACGAGAGCGGGCTCGGGCCCCGTGAGCGCGTGGTGCGCCGGAGCGTTCTGCGGCTCCTGTGCGTCCAGGGTGAGATCGGGTCCGTGCGCACGCCCGCCGCCCCTGCCGCCTCCACCGGCGTTCTGACCTCTCCCGACTCCGCCGCCCCCGCCCCCGCCATCGCTGTCACCGTCGCTCCCGTCGCGCAGCGCGACGGCGACGTCGTCGCCCGCTACGGGGCCGACGCCGCCCGATGGGCGATGCTCGCCACGCCCGCCCGGGAGACTCCGTCCTTCTCCGACCTGCTGCTGCACCAGGGCGAGGCCAGCGAGTTCTTCCGGGTCCGGTACGCCCATGCACGCAGCCGGGCCCTCGTACGCAACGCCGAGCAGTTGGGCTTCCGGCCCGAGGCGGGCGAGGTCGGCGACGCCGCCGCCCTGCTGCGGCTCCTCGCCGACCATCCCCTCGTCCTGGAGGCCGCCGCGCACCACCGCGCGCCCGAGCGGCTCGTCCGGCACCTCGTCGAGCTGGCCGATGCGCTGCTCGACTTCCAGTACCGCGTACTGCCCCGGGGGGACGAGAAACCCTCGGCCGCCCACCGCGCCCGGCTGGCACTCGCCGAAGCCGCCGGGACGGTGCTGGCCGGCGGCCTGGCCCTGCTCGGCTTGGACGCACCCGAACGCCTATGAACCGCGAAGAGAGAAGCCGATGAGCCGTTCCGCGCACCCCGCCGGGCCCCGCCACGCCGACGTCCTGCCCGAAGGGCACTACTCCCCGCCGCCCGCTGACCTGAACGCGCTCGACGAGAAGGTCTGGGCCCGGACCGTCCGGCGCGGGGACGACGGCGTCGTCACCGTCGGCGGCATGGAAGTCACCAGGCTCGCCGAGGAGTTCGGGACGCCCGCGTACTTCCTCGACGAGGACGACTTCCGGTCGCGCTGCCGGGCCTGGGCGCACGCCTTCGGCAAGGACGCCGACGTCTTCTACGCCGGGAAGGCCTTCCTCTCCAAGGCCGTCGTGAAGTGGCTGAAGGAAGAGGGGCTCAACGTCGACGTGTGCTCCGGCGGGGAGCTGTCGACCGCCCTCGCCGCGGGCATGCCCGCCGACCGGATCGCCTTCCACGGCAACAACAAGTCCGGGGAGGAGATCCGCCGGGCCGTCGGGGCCGGCGTCGGCCGGATCGTCCTGGACTCCTTCCAGGAGATCGTCCGGGTCGCGCACATCGCCCGTGAGCTGGGCGTACGCCAGCCGGTGCAGATTCGCGTGACCGTCGGCGTCGAGGCGCACACGCACGAGTTCATCGCGACCGCCCACGAGGACCAGAAGTTCGGCATCGCCGTCGCGGACGGGTCCGCCGCCGAGGCCGTGCGCCGTGTCCTCGGCCACGACTCGCTGGAGCTGCTGGGGATCCATTCGCACATCGGCTCCCAGATCTTCGACATGGCCGGCTTCGAGGTCTCCGCCAAGCGCGTCGTGCGGCTGCTCGCCGCCGTCCGTGACGAGCACGGCATCGAACTGCCCGAGATCGACCTCGGCGGCGGCCTCGGCATCGCCTACACCTCCGGCGACGACCCCCGCGAGCCGCACGAGATCGCCAAGGCCCTCACCGAGATCGTGGCCCGCGAGTGCGAGAGCGCCGGGCTGCGCGCTCCCCGGATCTCGGTCGAGCCCGGTCGCGCCATCGTCGGTCCGACCGCGTTCACGCTGTACGAGGTGGGGACGATCAAGCCGCTGGAGGGGCTGCGTACGTACGTCAGCGTCGACGGTGGGATGTCCGACAACATTCGTACGGCCCTCTACGACGCGGAATACTCCATCGCGCTCGTGTCCCGTACCTCCGACGCCGAACCGATGCTCGTCCGCGTCGTCGGTAAGCACTGCGAGAGCGGTGACATCGTCGTGAAGGACGCCTTCCTGCCGGCCGACCTGGCGCCCGGTGACCTCCTCGCCGTGCCCGCGACCGGCGCGTACTGCCGCTCCATGGCCAGCAACTACAACCACGCGCTCCGCCCGCCCGTCGTCGCCGTGCGTGACGGGCAGGCCCGAGTGATCGTTCGCCGCGAGACGGAGGAAGATCTCCTGCGACTCGACGTCGGATAATGAAATAGGTGTCTCAGCCAATGGACCGAAGGTGGAAAGTGCTGTCCATTGGGTGAGACTGGTTCACACCCCGCGTGCAAACCGCGCGCGGGGTAATGATGGAAGATCGAAAGGCGTAGGTCGAATGATGCGTACGCGTCCGCTGAAGGTGGCGCTGCTGGGCTGTGGAGTGGTCGGCTCAGAGGTGGCTCGCATCATGACGACGCACGCCGACGACCTCACGCAGAGGATCGGTGCGCCCGTCGAGCTCGCCGGCGTGGCGGTCCGCCGCCCCTCCAAGGTGCGCGAGGGCATCGATCCCGCGCTGATCACCACCGACGCGACCGCCCTCCTCAAACGCGGCGACATCGACATCGCCATCGAGGTCATCGGCGGCATCGAGCCGGCCCGCACCCTGATCACCACCGCCTTCGAGCACGGCATCTCGGTGGTCTCCGCGAACAAGGCGCTGCTCGCCCAGGACGGCGCCGCGCTGCACGCCGTCGCCGAGCGGGCCGGGCTCGACCTGTACTACGAGGCCGCCGTCGCCGGCGCCATCCCGCTGATCCGCCCGCTGCGCGAGTCCCTCGCCGGCGACAAGATCAACCGGGTGATGGGCATCGTCAACGGCACCACGAACTTCATCCTCGACAAGATGGACTCGACCGGCGCCGGCTACCAGGAGGCGCTCGACGAGGCCACCGCCCTCGGGTACGCCGAGGCCGACCCGACCGCCGACGTCGAGGGCTACGACGCCGCGGCCAAGGCCGCGATCCTGGCCGGCATCGCCTTCCACACCCGCGTCCGTCTGGACGACGTGTACCGCGAGGGCATGACCGAGGTCAGCGCCGCGGACTTCGCCTCCGCCAAGCGGATGGGCTGCACCATCAAGCTCCTGGCCATCCTGGAGCGCGCCGCGGACGGGGCGTCCGTCACGGCCCGCGTCCACCCGGCGATGATCCCGCTCAGCCACCCGCTCGCGTCCGTCCGCGAGGCGTACAACGCCGTCTTCGTCGAGGCGGAGGCCGCCGGGCGGCTCATGTTCTACGGGCCCGGTGCGGGCGGCGCCCCGACCGCGTCCGCGGTCCTCGGCGACCTTGTCGCCGTCGCCCGCAACAAGCTCGCCGAGGCAACGGGGCCCGGCGAGTCGGCGTACACCCAGCTGCCGGTCAGCCCCATGGGCGATGTCGTCACCCGCTACCACATCAGCCTCGATGTGGCCGACAAGCCGGGCGTCCTCGCCCAGGTGGCGACGACGTTCGCGGAGCACGGTGTGTCCATCGACACCGTCCGCCAGCAGGGCAAGGACGGCGAGGCGTCCCTCGTCGTCGTCACCCACCGCGCGCCCGACGCCGCCCTCTCCGGGACCGTCGAGGCGCTGCGGAAGCTGGACACCGTCCGCGGTGTCGCCAGCATCATGCGTGTTGAAGGGGAGTAAGGACCCATGAGCAGCAATCGCACCCACCAGTGGCGCGGCATCATCGAGGAGTACCGGGACCGCCTGCCGGTGACGGACACGACTCCGGTGGTCACGCTCCGCGAGGGCGGCACTCCCCTCGTCCCCGCGCAGGTGCTGTCCGAGCGCACCGGCTGCGAGGTGCACCTCAAGGTCGAAGGGGCGAACCCCACCGGGTCCTTCAAGGACCGCGGTATGACCATGGCGATCACCAAGGCCAAGGAAGAGGGCGCGAAGGCCGTCATCTGCGCCTCCACCGGCAACACTTCGGCCTCCGCCGCCGCCTACGCGGTGCGGGCCGGGATGGTCTCCGCGGTGCTCGTGCCCCGCGGCAAGATCGCGCTGGGCAAGATGGGCCAGGCCCTCGTGCACGGCGCCAAGATCCTTCAGGTGGACGGCAACTTCGACGACTGTCTGGACCTGGCCCGCGCGCTGTCCGACAACTACCCGGTGGCGCTGGTCAATTCCGTCAACCCGGTGCGCATCGAGGGCCAGAAGACGGCCGCGTTCGAGATCGTCGACGCGCTCGGCGACGCCCCGGACGTGCACGTGCTGCCGGTGGGCAACGCCGGCAACATCACCGCGTACTGGAAGGGCTTCAAGGAGTACAAGGCCGACGGCCTGGCCTCCCGTACGCCTCGCGTGTGGGGTTTCCAGGCCTCCGGTTCGGCGCCCATCGTGCGCGGCGAGGTCGTCAAGGAGCCGCACACCGTCGCCACCGCGATCCGCATCGGGAACCCGGCCTCCTGGGACCACGCGCTGGCCGCGCGGGACGAGTCCGGCGGCTTCATCGACGAGGTGACGGACCGCCAGATCCTGGCCGCCTACCGGCTGTTGGCCGCCCAGGAAGGCGTCTTCGTCGAGCCCGCCTCGGCCGCCTCCGTAGCCGGCCTGCTCAAGGCCGCCGAGCTGGGCCTGGTGGACCCGGGCCAGCGGATCGTGTGCACCGTCACCGGCAACGGCCTCAAGGACCCCGACTGGGCGGTCGCCGGCGCGCCGCAGCCGGTCACCGTTCCGGTGGACGCCGAAGCCGCCGCGGTGCGCCTCGGCCTGGTCTGACGCACGCCCGTGCGGGGCCGGGCCCGGAGGGTCCTCCGAGTGCCGTGACGGCGCTCCAGGGGTCCTCCGGACCCGGCAACTCACCCCGTACGACGACCGAAGTGCGGCCGAAGCGGGTCCAACCCGGTCGAAGCCCGCGACACGCATCGTGCGCCTCCTGTGCGCCCTATGTCGCGAGAGAACCTTCCTTCGATAGGCTGTACTTACATCCGCCACCGCGCATATGACTGCGGTGCTGCCCCGAGGGCCTTCGGGTGTCGTACGTTCTCCAGTACATTCACAGCGAGCCAGCGAAGAGCGAAGTTCTCGCACAGTCACAAGGAGTGTCATCGGACGATGGCCGGTCCAGCGTTCCGCGCCGCCGCCGTACGGGTGCGCGTCCCCGCCAGCAGTGCCAACCTCGGCCCCGGGTTCGACGCCCTGGGCCTGGCCCTGGGGCTCTACGACGACGTCGTGGTCCGGGTGGCCGACTCCGGCCTGGACATCGACATCGCGGGCGAGGGCGCCGACACCCTCCCGCGGGACGAGAGCCACCTGCTCGTACGCTCCATGCGCACCGCCTTCGACCTGCTGGGTGGGCAGCCGCGCGGCCTCGAAGTCGTCTGCGCCAACCGGATCCCGCACGGCCGCGGCCTGGGCTCCTCCTCCGCCGCCATCTGCGCAGGCATCGTGGCCGCCCGCGCCGTCACCATAGGCGGCGAGGGGAAGCTCGACGAGGCGGCGCTGCTGGAGCTCGCCACCGAGATCGAGGGCCACCCCGACAACGTCGCCGCGTGCCTGCTCGGCGGGTTCACGCTGGCTTGGATGGACGGGGGCAGCGCCCGGGCGATCCGGATGGAGCCCGCCGAATCCATCGTTCCGGTGGTCTTCGTGCCTTCCCGGCCGGTCCTCACGGAGACGGCGCGCGGCCTGCTGCCGCGCACCGTCCCGCATGTGGACGCGGCCGTCAACGCCGGCCGCGCGGGCCTGCTCGTGGAAGCCCTGACCAGGCGTCCCGAGCTGCTGCTGCCGGCGACCGAAGACCGGCTCCACCAGGAGTACCGGTCCCCGGCGATGCCCGAGAGCGTGGCACTCGTCAACCGACTGCGGGCGGACGGCATCCCCGCGGTCATCTCCGGCGCGGGGCCCACGGTCCTCGCGCTGGTCGACAACGACGCGGCCGACAAGGTCGCGCAGCTCGCGGGCGAGGGGTGGGCGGCCAACCGGCTCGCACTCGACGCCGCGGGCGCGAGCGTACTTCCGCTGGGCACCCAGGGCGGCTAGGCCTGCTTTCGGACAGGACCAGTCGGCCAGGGGCGGGCGGCCAGGGCAGGCCGCCCGCGCGGAAGCACGCGATTGCCGGTGATTGAGAGGGGGAATATCTATTGGATCCGGTAGTGTTAGTCTCAAGTGCGCATCGGAAGCCGCCAGGGCTCGGTGCTCAGTGTCCCCATCCGGGACCACATTTCTTCCGGGAGCCTCCCCGACTGCTTTGATCGCTTCCAGCAGTTTCGAGCACGCTCCGGAATCGGCGTGATTTTCCCACGCTTTCAGCTCGGGGGCTTCTCGCCGAACCCACGCACGTTTCTTTCCGCCGCATCTCCGTATCGGCGGACCACCGCCCCGGCACGGTCCACACCTAGGGCCGTCGTCGGACAGCACAACCGGTCGCCGAGCCAGACAGGCCGACGTCCGCTCCAGGGAAGGACCCTTCGTGAGCGACACCACCGATCTGATGGGCGCTGCCGACACCTCTGTCGACACCAGTGCCCCCGCCGCGGGCGCCGCGGCCGCCCCCGCCGGACGGCGGCGACGCACCGGCACCGGCCTTGACGGCATGGTCCTCGCCGAGCTGCAGCAGGTCGCGTCCGGCCTCGGCATCAGGGGCACCGCGCGGATGCGCAAGAGCCAGCTGATCGAGGTCATCAAGGAGGCGCAGGCGGGCGGAGGTGCCCCCAAGGCCGCTGCCTCCGCCGCCGCGGACACCGCCGAGGCCAAGCCGAAGCGCCGCGCCACCAGCAAGGCCCGTACGGCCGCCGCCGACGCCGCACCGGCGGAGGCCCCCGCGGCCCCGGCCGAGAAGCCTGCCGCGCAGACGCAGATCGAGATCCCGGGCCAGCCGGCAGGAGGCCCCTCCCGCTCCGGCGCGGCCGAGAGCGGGGGAGACGACGCCCCGGCCGGCGAACGCCGCCGCCGCCGCGCCACGGCGCCCTCCGGCAGCCCGGAGAGCTCGGCCCCCGTCTCCGTGCAGGTCGAGCAGAAGGCCGACACCGCCACCGCCACCGCGCCCGCCGAGCCCAAGGCAGAGGCCGCCACGGCGGTCTCCGCCGGCCAGGCCCAGGGCCAGGACGGCGAGGGCCGCGGCCGCCGCGACCGCCGGGAGCGCGGCGACCGCCAGCGCGACCGCCGCGACCGTGGCGCCAAGGCCGACGAGCAGGGCCAGAGCGGCCAGGGTCAGGGCCAGGCCGCGCAGGGTGGCCAGGGCGGCGGCGGCCGTCAGGACCGCCAGCAGCAGGGCGGCCGCGGTCAGGGCCAGGGCCAGCAGGGCCGCCAGGACGGCGGTCCGCAGGACGACTTCGACGACGAGGGCGGCCGCCGTGGCCGTCGCGGCCGCTACCGCGACCGCCGGGGCCGTCGCGGCCGCGACGAGTTCGCGCCGAACGAGCCGCAGGTCGCCGACGACGACGTGCTGATCCCCGTCGCGGGCATCCTCGACATCCTGGACAACTACGCGTTCATCCGGACCTCGGGCTACCTGCCCGGCCCCAACGACGTGTACGTGTCCCTCGCCCAGGTCCGCAAGGCGGGGCTGCGCAAGGGCGACCACACCACCGGTGCCGTGCGCCAGCCCAAGGACGGCGAGCGCCGCGAGAAGTTCAACGCCCTGGTGCGCCTCGACTCGGTGAACGGCATGGCGCCCGAATCCGGCCGCGGCCGACCGGAGTTCCAGAAGCTGACGCCCCTGTACCCGCAGGACCGGCTGCGCCTGGAGACCGACCCGGGCGTGCTGACCACCCGCATCATCGACCTCGTGTCGCCGATCGGCAAGGGCCAGCGCGGTCTGATCGTGGCCCCGCCGAAGACCGGCAAGACCATGATCATGCAGGCGATCGCCAATGCGATCACCACGAACAACCCCGAGTGCCACCTGATGGTCGTCCTGGTCGACGAGCGTCCGGAAGAGGTCACCGACATGCAGCGGTCGGTCAAGGGCGAGGTCATCTCCTCGACCTTCGACCGCCCGGCGGAGGACCACACCACCGTCGCCGAGCTGGCTATCGAGCGCGCCAAGCGCCTCGTCGAGCTGGGTCACGACGTGGTCGTCCTGCTGGACTCCATCACCCGTCTGGGCCGCGCGTACAACCTCGCGGCGCCCGCCTCCGGCCGCATCCTGTCCGGTGGTGTCGACTCGACCGCGCTGTACCCGCCGAAGCGCTTCTTCGGTGCCGCGCGCAACATCGAGGACGGCGGCTCGCTGACCATCCTGGCCACCGCGCTCGTCGACACCGGCTCGCGCATGGACGAGGTGATCTTCGAGGAGTTCAAGGGCACCGGCAATATGGAGCTCAAGCTCGACCGGAAGCTCGCCGACAAGCGCATCTTCCCGGCCGTCGACGTCGACCCGTCGGGCACCCGCAAGGAGGAGATCCTCCTCAACGCGGAGGAGCTCGCCATCGTGTGGAAGCTGCGCCGGGTGCTGCACGCGCTCGACTCGCAGCAGGCGATCGAACTGCTCCTCGACAAGATGAAGCAGACGAAGTCGAACGCGGAGTTCCTGATGCAGATCGCGAAGACGACCCCGTCGGGCAAGAGCGACGACTGAGGTCCGTCGGCCGGCGTACCACGCCGGCCGTGAGGCATCGCCACAGCAGCCCCCGCCGCACGCCGCGGCGGGGGCTGCCGTGCTTCCCGCCGGCGCCGGCGGGGAGGCGTCCTGGGCCCGTCGGGACACCTGAGAGCTCCGCCACGTCGCCTTCGTGCGGGGACTCCCGTCCTGCGCCCGAAACCGCAGGTGAGGGGCGGCCGGGGAAGGTCTGTCCCGGTTCGTGCGCGATTATTGTCGGTACGGAGGGTTGCATCCTCGGTGAAACCCTTCACCGCATTCGCCCGTCTGTGTCAGGGAACCCGCAGGCCGGACCCAGGACCGAGGAGACCATGACCGAGGACATCAAGGGCAGCGGCCGGAGCGCCGCGGGCCCGCGCAGGCGCAGACCGGCGGCGCGCCGCCGGGCCGTCGCCGCGGCCGGGTGGAGCGCCGTCGCGGTGCTCCTGCTGGGCGGGGCGGGCGTGGGCTACGTCTACGTCAAACTCAACGGCAACCTGAAGACGGTCGACATCGACCAGGTGCTGGGCACCGACCGGCCGGCCGACGTCGACAACGGCTCGATGGACATACTCGTCCTCGGCTCCGACTCCCGCGGCGGCGCCAACGGCGCGTACGGCCGGGACGACGGCGGCTCCGCCCGCTCCGACACGGCGATGGTCGTCCACCTCTACGAGGGCCACCAGAAGGCCGCGATCGTGTCCATACCCCGCGACACCATGACCGCCCGCCCCGCGTGCGCCGTCGCCGGTACGGGGAGGTCCGACCCGGGTGGTCGCCGCACGCAGTTCAACGAGGCCTACACCGTCGGCGGCGCCGCCTGTGCGGTCAAGACCGTCGAGAAGATGTCGGGAATCCGCATGGACCACTACATCGAGGTCGACTTCACCGGTTTCAAGAGGATCGTCGACACCCTCGGCGGGGTCGAGGTCACCACCACCAAGCCGATCAAGGACGACTACAGCCACCTCGACCTCCCGGCCGGCCCCAACAGGCTCGACGGCGAGCAGGCCCTCGGGCTCGTCCGCACCCGCCACGGCGTCGGGGACGGCGGCGACCTCGGCCGAATACAGCTCCAGCAGGCCTTCATCAAGGCGCTGATCAAGCAGGTCAAGGGCGTCGGCGTGTTCGACAGCCCCAAGAAGCTGCTCGACCTCGCCGACGCCGGGACCAAGGCGCTCACGACCGACAAGGCGCTCGGCGACGTGAAGTCCCTCGCCGGGTTCGCCCAGAGCCTCCAAGGCATCGACGCCGCCGACCTCCAGATGATCACCCTGCCCGTGACCACGGACGCGATCGACGCCAACCGCGTCACGCCCCTGCCGAAGGAGTCCGCCATGGTCTGGGACGCCCTGCTGGCCGACCGGCCGATCCCCGCCGGCGCCACCGCGCACTCCACCGGCGACAAGAGCGAGGCCGGGGCCGTCGTCCGGTAGGCGAAGCGGCCCGGGACCCGCTGCGCCGCAGCCCGGCAGGACCCCGCGGCAGGCCCCGGAACGGAGCCCGGAATAGACCCGGCCCCCCTCCCGTTGAGGGTGGTGTCCTCAGAATTTTGACAGGCGGCCCGGTCCTGGCAGACTGGTCTGTCGGCCCCGGTTCACGCAGTGCGCAATTCGGCTCCTGCGACCCGGCGCCCTCCCGAATCTAGGAGACACCTTGAAGCGCGATGTTCACCCCGAGTACGTCGAGACCGCGGTCAGCTGCACCTGCGGCGCGTCGTTCACGACCCGTAGCACCCTGACCGAGGGCACCATCCGTGCCGAGGTCTGCTCCGAGTGCCACCCGTTCTACACGGGCAAGCAGAAGATCCTCGACACCGGTGGCCGTGTGGCCCGCTTCGAGGCGCGCTTCGGCAAGGGCGCGGCCAAGAAGTAGCGCGACCCAGGCGCCGGTCTCCGGCCGCCCCCTGTCCACTCGGGGGCGGCCGGACCGGCGCCTTTGTCGTCGTTCAAGCCCGTCACCCCGTGCAGTCCCCCCGCACTTTCACCACAGGAGTCCCCCGATGTTCGAGGCGGTCGAGGAACTGGTCGGCGAACACGCCGACCTCGAGAAGCAGCTCGCCGACCCTTCGGTCCACTCCGATCAGGCCAATGCGCGCAAGCTGAACAAGCGCTACGCGGAGCTGACCCCGATCATCGCCACCTTCCGTGCCTGGAAGCAGACGGGCGAGGACATCGAGACGGCGAAGGAGCTCGCGGCCGACGACCCGGACTTCGCGGCCGAGGTCAAGGAGCTGACCCAGCAGCGCGAGGAGCTCACCGAGAAGCTCCGCCTGCTGCTCGTCCCGCGCGACCCCAGCGACGACAAGGACGTGCTCCTGGAGGTCAAGGCGGGCGCGGGTGGCGACGAGTCGGCCCTGTTCGCCGGCGACCTGCTGCGCATGTACCTGCGCTACGCCGAGCGCGTGGGCTGGAAGACCGAGATCATCGACGCCACCGAGTCCGAGCTCGGCGGCTACAAGGACGTCCAGGTCTCCGTCCGCACCAAGGGCGGCAACGGCGCCACCGAGCCGGGCCAGGGCGTGTGGGCCCGTCTGAAGTACGAGGGCGGCGTGCACCGCGTCCAGCGCGTCCCGGCGACCGAGTCCCAGGGCCGCATCCACACCTCCGCCGCCGGTGTACTCGTCACCCCGGAGGCCGAGGAGGTCGAGGTCGAGATCAACGCGAACGACCTCCGCATCGACGTGTACCGCTCCTCCGGCCCCGGCGGCCAGTCCGTCAACACCACCGACTCGGCGGTGCGCATCACGCACATCCCGACCGGTGTGGTCGCCTCCTGCCAGAACGAGAAGAGCCAGCTCCAGAACAAGGAGCAGGCCATGCGCATCCTGCGGTCGCGCCTGCTGGCCGCCGCGCAGGAGGCCGCCGAGCAGGAGGCCTCCGACGTGCGCCGCAGCCAGGTCCGCTCCGTGGACCGGTCCGAGAAGATCCGTACCTACAACTTCCCGGAGAACCGGATCTCGGACCACCGCACCGGCTTCAAGGCCTACAACCTCGACCAGGTGCTCGACGGAGACCTCGACGCGGTCATCCAGGCCTGCGTGGACACCGACTCCGCGGCCAAGCTCGCCGCCGCGAGCTGACCGAAGCCCGCTCCACCCCCCCCCGTACGACAGCAGCCCGGAGGACCAGCGTGAACTTGCTGCTTGCCGAGGTGGCCCAGGCCACCCAGCGGCTGGCCGCCGCCGGCGTACCCTCACCGCGCTTCGACGCGGAGGAACTCGCCGCCTTCGTGCACGGCGTCAAGCGGGGGGAACTGCACCACGTCAAGGACGCGGACTTCGACGCCCGCTACTGGGAGGCCGTCGCCCGCCGCGAGGCGCGCGAGCCGCTCCAGCACATCACCGGGCGCGCCTTCTTCCGGTACCTGGAGCTCCAGGTCGGGCCCGGTGTCTTCGTGCCCCGGCCCGAGACCGAGTCGGTCGTGGATTGGGCCATACAGGCCGTCCGGGCGATGGACGTCGTCGAGCCGCTGATCGTCGACCTGTGCACCGGGTCCGGGGCGATCGCTCTGGCCATGGCCCAGGAGGTGCCTCGCTCGCGCGTGCACGCGGTCGAGCTGTCCGAGGACGCCCTGCGGTGGACCCGCAAGAACGCAGAGGGCTCCCGGGTCACCGTCCACCAGGGGGACGCCCTGAGCGCCCTGCCCGAGCTCGACGGCCAGGTCGACCTGGTCATCTCCAACCCGCCGTACATCCCGCTCACCGAGTGGGAGTACGTGGCGCCCGAGGCCCGTGACCACGACCCGGAGATGGCGCTCTTCTCCGGCGAGGACGGCCTGGACACCATCCGGGGCCTCGAACGCACCGCCCACCGGCTCCTCAGGCCGGGCGGCATCGTCGTCGTCGAGCACGCCGACACGCAGGGCGGGCAGGTCCCGTGGATCTTCGCCGAGGAGCGGGGCTGGGCCGACGCGGCCGACCACCCCGACCTCAACAACCGCCCGCGCTTCGCCACGGCCCGCAAGGCACTGCCGTGACCGGCGCGACGACCCCCGCCACCCCCCTGCTGCACGAGGAGGCCCGCTGATGGCCCGGCGATACGACTGCAACGACGCAACGGACCGCAAGACGGGCCTGCGCGAAGCCGCATCCGCCGTGCGCCGCGGCGAGCTCGTCGTGCTGCCCACCGACACCCTGTACGGAATCGGCGCAGACGCCTTCAGCCCGGAGGCCGTGCACGACCTCCTCGCCGCCAAGGGCCGTGGCCGCGGCATGCCCACCCCGGTGCTCATCGGTTCCCCGAACACCCTGCACGGCCTCGTCACGGACTTCTCCGAGCAGGCCTGGGAGCTCGTCGACGCCTTCTGGCCCGGCGCGCTGACGCTGGTCGCCAAGCACCAGCCCTCGCTGGCGTGGGACCTCGGCGAAACCCAGGGGACCGTGGCCGTGCGGATGCCCCTGCACCCCGTCGCCATCGAGCTGCTGACGGAGGTCGGCCCGATGGCGGTGTCCTCGGCCAACCTCTCCGGGCATCCGGCGCCCGAGGACTGCGACGCGGCGCGGGAGATGCTCGGGGAATCGGTGTCGGTCTACCTCGACGGGGGCCCGACGCCCGGCATCGAGCCGTCGTCGATCGTCGACGTCACGGGGAAGGTGCCCGTGCTGCTGCGGGAGGGAGCGCTGAGCGCCGGCCAGCTGCGGGAGGTCGTACCCGACCTCGAGGTCGCCCCGTGAGCCCTGAGGGGCGTGGCATAGCAGGGGGAAGCACTTTCCGCATACTCCACGTCAGCACGGGCAACGTGTGCCGCTCTCCGATCACCGAGCGGCTCACCCGGCACGCCCTCTCGCACCGCCTCGGCGGTCCGGTCGGCGGCGACCTCATCGTGGAGAGCGCTGGCACCTGGGGCCACGAGGGCGCTCCGATGGAGGCCAACGCGGCCGCCGTACTGGAGGACTTCGGGGCCGACACCTCGGGGTTCACCGGCCGCGAGCTGCTGGACGAGCACGTCATACGTGCCGACCTGGTGCTGACCGCCACGCGGGACCACCGCGCGCAGGTCATCTCGATGGGGCATTCGGCGGGGCTGCGCACCTTCACGCTGAAGGAGTTCACCCGGCTGGTCAGGGCCATAGACCCGGCCACGCTGCCGCCGGTGGACGATGGCATGGCGGAGCGGGCGCGGGCCCTCGTACGGGCCGCCGCGGCGCTGCGCGGGTGGCTGCTGGCACCGTCGCCCGACGCGGACGAGGTGTACGACCCGTACGGTGCGCCGATCACCTTCTTCCGCTCCATCGGCGACGAGATCAACCAGGCGCTGGACCCCGTGGTGACGGCCCTGACGGGTGTGGCGGCGCGTCGCTGACCCCGGCGGGGCGCACCGCGCGGCGGGGCGGTTGCGCCGCGAGGCGTGACGGGCGGGCCGGGCCTACAGTGGCTGGTACCCGGTATCCCCCTGGAGTCGCGCCATGAGCGTCATCACCCAGCCCACGGACCTGCTGCGCCGGCAGGACCCGCAGATGGCCGACGTACTCGCCGGGGAGGGCCGCAGGCAGGCTGGCACGCTGCAGCTGAGCGCGGCGGAGAACTTCACCTCGACGGCCGTCCTGGCGGCGCTGGGGTCCCCGCTCGCCAACAAGTACGCCGAGGGCTACCCGGGCGCCCGCTACCACGGCGGGTGCGAGTACGCCGACATGGCCGAGCAGATCGCCGTGGAGCGGGCCAAGGCGCTGTTCGGGACCGAGCACGCGAACGTGCAGGCGCATTCCGGCTCCTCGGCCGTCCTGGCCGCCTACGCGGCGCTGCTGCGGCCGGGGGACACCGTGCTGGCGATGGGGCTGCCGTACGGGGGGCACCTCACCCACGGCTCGCCCGCCAACTTCTCCGGCCACTGGTTCAGCTTCGTCGGGTACGGCGTGGACCCCCGGACCGGCCTGATCGACTACCGGCAGGTGCAGGACCTTGCCCGTGCGCACCGCCCCAGGGCCATCGTGTGCGGGTCCATCTCCTATCCCCGCCACCCCGAGTACTCGGCCTTCCGGGAAATCGCCGACGAGGTCGGGGCGTATCTGATCGCCGACGCCGGGCATCCCATGGGGCTGGTGGCCGGCGGGGCCGCGCCGAGTCCGGTCCCGTACGCGGACGTCGTCTGCGCGACCACGCACAAGGTGCTGCGCGGGCCGCGCGGCGGGATGCTGCTGTGCGGCGCCGAGCTCGCCGAGCGCGTCGACCGGGCGGTGTTCCCGTTCACCCAGGGCGGGGCGCAGATGCACACCATCGCCGCCAAGGCGGTGGCCTTCGGCGAAGCGGCCCGACCGGAATTCGCCACCTACGCCCACCGGGTGGTGGCCAACGCCCGGGTACTGGCCGGGGCGCTGGAGGAACGCGGGTTCATGATCACCACCGGCGGCACCGACACGCACATGATCACCGCCGACCCGGCGCCGCTGGGCGTGGACGGCCCGACCGCCCGCGGCAGGCTGGCCGCCGCCGGGATCGTGCTGGACACGTGCGTGCTGCCCTACGGAGACCAGCGGGGGGTCCGGATGGGGACGGCCGCCGCGACCACCCAGGGGATGGGGGAGCCGGAGATGCTCCGGATCGCGGAGCTGTTCGCGACCGCGCTGCGCGGGGAAGCCGCGCAGACACGTACGGAGGTCGGCGAGCTCACAGCAGGATTTCCCCCTTACGGGGAGTAAACGGGGCAAGGGGGGTGTAGTGGAACCGGTATACGGACCCCTCGCGTCCTCGGTGGAGGGGGCATCGCAGCTAATGTGTGGGGCTGAGATGGCCGGCGATACTTCTGGGGCAGCCAGTGCGTGAATATCTGCTGACGCTTTGCGTCACGGTCGCGGTGACCTACCTGCTGACCGGGCCCGTGCGGAAGTTCGCGATCGCGGCCGGGGCCATGCCGGAGATCCGCGCCCGCGACGTGCACCGAGAGCCGACGCCGCGCCTCGGCGGGATCGCGATGTTCGGCGGCCTGTGCGCCGGCCTGCTGGTCGCCGATCACCTGCAGAACCTCAACGCGGTCTTCGAGAAGTCGAACGAGCCGCGCGCCCTGCTCTCCGGTGCCGCCCTGATCTGGCTGATCGGCGTACTGGACGACAAGTTCGAGATCGACGCCCTGATCAAGCTCGGCGCGCAGATGATTTCCGCCGGTGTGATGGTCATGCAGGGACTGACGATCCTGTGGATCCCGGTCCCCTTCATCGGCACGGTCCCGCTCACCCAGTGGCAGGGCAACCTGCTCACCGTGGCGCTCGTCGTGATCACCATCAACGCGGTGAACTTTGTGGACGGCCTCGACGGCCTCGCCGCCGGCATGGTCTGCATCGCGGCGGCCGCTCTCTTCCTGTACGCCTACCGGATCTGGTTCGGCTACGGGATCGAGTCCGCGGCCCCCGCGACTCTCTTCGCCGCCATCCTGATGGGCATGTGCCTGGGCTTCCTGCCGCACAACATGCACCCCGCGCGGATCTTCATGGGCGACTCCGGGTCGATGCTCATCGGTCTGGTCCTGGCCGCCGCGGCGATCTCCCTGACGGGGCAGGTGGACCCGGACGCGCTGGCCCTGTTCGCCGGTGGTGAGCGCAACGCGACGCATGCGATGCTGCCCGCCTACATCCCGCTGATCCTGCCCCTGACGGTCATTGCGATCCCGATGGCGGACCTGATCCTGGCCATCGTGCGGCGTACGTGGAACGGCCAGTCGCCGTTCGCGGCCGACCGCGGGCACCTGCACCACCGACTGCTGGAACTCGGCCACTCGCACAGCCGCGCCGTCCTGATCATGTACTTCTGGTCGGGCCTGATCGCCTTCGGCACCGTGGCCTACTCCGTGCACTCCACCGCGATGTGGATCGTGCTCGTGATCGCCGTGCTCAGCGCGGTGGGGCTCTTCCTCCTGCTCCTGCCGCGCTTCACGCCCCGTACGCCGGCCTGGGCCGAACGTCTGGTCCCGCCCCGCTACCGGCACTCCGCGCGCGCGGCCGAGGCGGCGGCGGAGGCCGCCCTGCAGGACGCGTCGGGAGCCGAGCAGAAGCCCGCCGGGCCGATCGCCGCAGGCGTCTCGGGCGTCAACGGCGCGACCGCGGTGGGCCCCCGTTCGCGCTTCCCCGAGCGGCGTAAGGCTGAATCCGCTCGCTGACCCCTGCTTCACATGTCCGACATGAAAGTCCATTAGCAGACAACCAGCCCCCCTGTCGCGCACACACGCGCAGGGTCACTCTCATGTGTGACAGTCGGCACACCGGGCAGGTAAAGCTCTCATCAAATAGTTTGTGATACCGTTCACTAAACCCGGCGACAGAGCCGAAGGACCGTAGTGCGACGGTCCCTTGGCCCGAGGTTCTCTCTCGGACCGGGCTTACGCTCGTCCCGTACGAGTCCAGTGCCCCCACCACCACGCGGAGCAAACCGCCATGCGGTCAGATGACGTCCGATCCCTTCTGCAAGCCGCCGTGCCCACGGCCGTCGCCGGCGTACTCGCCGCGTTGATCAGTGGGCTTGTCGTCGGCGGCAAGGGCGTGGTCGGAGCGGTCGTCGCGACGCTGGTCGTGATCCTGTTCATGGGCATCGGGTTCGTCGTCCTGCAGCGCACGGCGAAATCGCTTCCGCACCTCTTCCAGGCCATGGGGCTCATGCTCTACACGGCCCAGATCCTGCTGCTTTTCGTCTTCGTCGCAGCGTTCAAGAACACCACACTGTTCAACCCCAAGGCCTTCGCCATCACGCTCGTCGCCACCACCCTGGTGTGGATCGCCGCGCAGACGCGTGCTCACATGAAGGCCAAGATCCTTTACGTCGAACCGGACTCGGTGAAGGGCGACAAGCCCGAAAACCCGGGACCGAAGTCGTGAAGGGTAGGGCCGGGATAAGTGAGCGTTCGAGATCCTGCTATCGTCCGGTGCCAACTGCGGCATTGCGGGCGCGGGCATCTGAGCTGACGCCTGTCCCATCGCGAGGCTCGATGCCTGATCGCCGCCCCATCATCCGTAACACCAGTCCAGTGCCGAACAGCGGCTGTGCGCCGCGCCGACACAACGAGGTTGCCGTACCTATGCGCCACGCTGAAGGAGCCCGCGGTGAGTGCTGACCCGACGACGGTGCTCGCCTTCGAGACCGATTGCCACATCTTCGACGGTTGTGGCTTCCCGGCTCCCGGCCTGCACTCGTTCCTGTTCGAGCCGATCTTCGGTGACGCGGACAGCAGCCTGTACTTCAACAAGACGATGCTTCTCGCCCTGCTGGGCTCGATCATCATCGTCGGGTTCTTCTGGGCCGCGTTCCGGAAGCCGAAGGTCGTCCCGGGCAAGCTCCAGATGGTCGCCGAGGCCGGTTACGACTTCGTGCGCCGCGGCATCGTCTACGAGACGCTGGGCAAGAAGGAGGGCGAGAAGTACGTCCCCCTGATGGTCTCGATCTTCTTCTTCGTCTGGATGATGAACCTCTGGTCCATCATTCCGCTCGCTCAGTTCCCGGTGACCTCGATCATCGCGTACCCCGTGGCCCTCGCGGCCATCGTGTACGTGATCTGGATGAGCGTGACCTTCAAGCGTCACGGCTTCGTCGGGGGCTTCAAGAACCTGACCGGCTACGACAAGTCGCTCGGCCCGGTCCTCCCGATGGTCATGGTCATCGAGTTCTTCTCGAACGTCCTGGTCCGTCCCTTCACCCACGCGGTCCGACTGTTCGCGAACATGTTCGCCGGTCACACCCTGCTGCTGCTCTTCACGATCGCCAGCTGGTACCTGCTGAACGGCATCGGCATCGCCTACGCCGGCGTCTCGTTCGTCATGGTGCTGGTGATGACGGCCTTCGAGCTCTTCATCCAGGCCGTCCAGGCGTACGTCTTCGTCCTCCTGGCCTGCAGCTTCATCCAGGGCGCGCTGGCCGAACACCACTGAGTCGGGCTAGCTCCCCTCAGACCCCCGTATTCGTCCGGTGGCCAACCCCCACCGGTCCGTGAAAGAGAAGGAAGAACTGGCATGTCCCAGACCCTTGCTGCCGTCACCGGCTCCCTCGGCTCCATCGGTTACGGTCTCGCGGCCATCGGCCCCGGCGTCGGCGTCGGCATCATCTTCGGTAACGGCACCCAGGCTCTTGCTCGCCAGCCCGAGGCGGCCGGCCTGATCCGCGCCAACCAGATCCTCGGCTTCGCCTTCTGTGAGGCGCTCGCCCTCATCGGTCTGGTCATGCCGTTCGTCTACGGCCCGTGATCTTCGGATTCACGACCACCCACTAGACGAAAGGCACTGAAGTGAACCTCATGGTTCTCGCGGCTGAGGGCGGGGAAAACCCCCTCATCCCGCCGATCCCCGAGCTCGTCATCGGTCTGATCGCCTTCGTCATCGTCTTCGGTTTCCTCGCGAAGAAGCTCCTCCCGAACATCAACAAGGTTCTGGAAGAGCGCCGTGAGTCCATCGAGGGCGGTATCGAGAAGGCGGAAGCCGCTCAGACCGAGGCCCAGAGCGTCCTGGAGCAGTACAAGGCCCAGCTCGCCGAGGCCCGGCACGAGGCCGCGCGCCTGCGCCAGGAAGCGCTGGAGCAGGGCACTGCGCTGAAGGAAGAGCTGCGCGCAGAGGGCCAGCGGCAGCGTGAGGAGATCATCGCTGCCGGCCACGCCCAGATCGCGGCAGACCGCAAGGCCGCCTCCCAGGCGCTGCGTCAGGACGTGGGCAAGCTGGCCACCGACCTGGCCGGAAAGCTCGTCGGCGAGTCCCTGGAGGACCACGCCCGGCAGAGCCGCACCATCGACCGTTTCCTCAGCGAGCTTGAGGAGAAGGCCGAGGCTGCCCGATGAACGGAGCGAGCCGCGAGGCGCTGGCCTCCGCGCGTGAGCGTCTCGACGCGCTGACGGACAACACGTCCGTCGACGCGGCGAAGCTCGCCGGTGAGCTGGCCGCTGTCACCGCGCTGCTCGACCGTGAGGTCTCGCTGCGTCGGGTCATCACGGACCCGGCGCAGGCCGGTGAGGCCAAGGCCGAGCTGGTCGCTCGGCTGCTCGGCGGTCAGGTCGGCGGGGAGACCCTCGACCTGGTGTCCGGCATGGCCCGGTCCCGCTGGTCGCAGTCCCGCGACCTGGTGGACTCGCTGGAGGAGCTGGCGGCCACCGCCGACCTCACGGCGGCCCAGCAGGCCGGCGCGCTCGACAACGTCGAGGACGAGATCTTCCGCTTCGGCCGGATCGTGTCCTCGAACACCGAGCTGCGTGCCGCGCTGACCGACCGTGCGGCGACCGCCTCCGCCAAGAGCGAGCTGCTGCGCAGCCTGCTCGGCGGCAAGGTGAACGCCGTCACCGAGCGCCTGGTGATCCGTCTTGTCACGCACCCGCGTGGACGTAGCCTGGAAGCGGGACTGGAGTCCCTTTCCAAGCTCGCCGCCGAGCGCCGTGACCGCATGGTCGCCACCGTGACCAGCGCGGTTCCGCTCAGCGACGTGCAGAAGCAGCGCCTCGGCGCGGTGCTGGCCAAGCTGTACGGCCGCCAGATGCACCTGAACCTCGACGTGGACCCCGAGGTCCTCGGCGGGATCTCGGTGCGCGTCGGCGACGAGGTCATCGACGGCACCATCGCGGACCGCCTCGCAGAGGCGTCCCGCCGCATGGCCGGCTGACCAGCCACCACAAGTACAAAGCATTCCTAGCGGCCCGGTTGGGCCGTGCAGAACTTGCAGAAGATTCCTGGGGGTCACCCCCAGACCCCTAAGAAGCTTCAGGCCCAACAAGGAGAGCAGGGAACCCAGATGGCGGAGCTCACGATCCGGCCGGAGGAGATCCGGGACGCACTGGAGACCTTTGTCCAGTCGTACCAGCCGGACGCGGCCTCGCGCGAGGAGGTCGGAACGGTCAGCGTTGCCGGCGACGGCATCGCGAAGGTGGAGGGCCTGCCCTCCGCCATGGCGAACGAGCTGCTGAAGTTCGAGGACGGCACCCTCGGTCTCGCCCTCAACCTCGAGGAGCGCGAGATCGGTGCGATCGTCCTCGGCGAGTTCAGCGGCATCGAGGAGGGCCAGCCGGTGCAGCGCACCGGTGAGGTTCTGTCCGTAGGCGTCGGCGAGGGCTACCTCGGCCGCGTTGTCGACCCGCTCGGCAACCCGATCGACGGCCTCGGCGAGATCGCGACCGAAGGCCGCCGCGCCCTCGAGCTGCAGGCCCCGGGCGTCATGGTCCGTAAGTCGGTGCACGAGCCCATGCAGACCGGCTACAAGGCCGTCGACGCGATGGTGCCGATCGGCCGTGGCCAGCGTCAGCTGATCATTGGTGACCGTCAGACCGGCAAGACCGCTCTGGCCGTCGACACGATCATCAACCAGCGCGACAACTGGCGCTCGGGCGACGTGAACAAGCAGGTCCGCTGCATCTACGTCGCCATCGGCCAGAAGGGCTCGACCATCGCGTCCGTTCGCGGCGCCCTGGAAGAGGCCGGCGCGCTCGAGTACACGACGATCGTCGCCGCCCCGGCGTCCGACCCGGCCGGCTTCAAGTACCTGGCGCCGTACACCGGTTCCGCCATCGGCCAGCACTGGATGTACGCCGGCAAGCACGTCCTGATCATCTTCGACGACCTGTCGAAGCAGGCCGACGCCTACCGCGCCGTGTCGCTGCTGCTGCGCCGCCCGCCGGGCCGCGAGGCCTACCCGGGTGACGTCTTCTACCTGCACTCCCGTCTGCTGGAGCGCTGCGCGAAGCTGTCCGACGAGATGGGCGCCGGTTCGATGACCGGTCTGCCGATCGTCGAGACCAAGGCGAACGACGTGTCGGCGTTCATCCCGACCAACGTCATCTCCATCACCGACGGCCAGTGCTTCCTGGAGTCCGACCTGTTCAACGCGGGCCAGCGCCCGGCGCTGAACGTCGGTATCTCGGTCTCCCGCGTCGGTGGCTCCGCCCAGCACAAGGCCATGAAGCAGGTTTCGGGTCGTCTCCGCGTCGACCTGGCCCAGTACCGCGAGCTGGAAGCGTTCGCCGCCTTCGGTTCCGACCTGGACGCCGCGTCGAAGTCCTCGCTGGAGCGCGGCAAGCGCATGGTCGAGCTGCTGAAGCAGGGCCAGTACCAGCCCATGCCCGTCGAGGAGCAGGTCGTCTCCGTCTGGGCCGGCACCACCGGCAAGATGGACGACGTCCCGGTCGCCGACATCCGCCGCTTCGAGTCGGAGCTGCTGGAGCACCTGCGCCGCGAGCGCAAGGACCTCCTGACCTCCATCGCCGACGGCGGCAAGATGTCGGACGACACCCTGTCCTCCATCGCGGACGCCATCGCCGGCTTCAAGCGGCAGTTCGAGACCTCGGACGGCAAGCTTCTGGGCGAGGACGCGCCGGCCGTCAACGTCTCCAAGTGACGACGGAAGGGACCTGACTCATGGGAGCGCAGCTCCGGGTCTACAAGCGTCGCATCCGTGCCATCACGGCGACCAAGAAGATCACCAAGGCGATGGAGATGATCGCCGCCTCGCGCATCGTCAAGGCGCAGCGCAAGGTGGCGGCGTCGACCCCGTACGCGACCGAGCTCACCCGCGCGGTGACCGCGGTGGCCACCGGTTCGAACTCCAAGCACGCCCTGACCACCGAGGTCGAGGCGCCGACCCGTGCCGCGGTCCTGCTCATCACGAGCGACCGCGGTCTGGCCGGCGGCTACTCCTCGAACGCCATCAAGCAGGCCGACCGGCTCACCGAGCGGCTGCGCGCCGAGGGCAAGGAAGTCGACAGCTACATCGTCGGCCGCAAGGGTGTCGCCTACTACGGGTTCCGCGAGCGCAAGATCGCGGACTCGTGGACCGGCTTCACCGACAGCCCGGACTACGCCGACGCCAAGCGCGTCGCGGCGCCGCTGATCGAGGCCATCCAGCTGGACACGGCCCAGGGTGGCGTCGACGAGCTGCACATCGTCTTCACGGAATTCGTGTCGATGATGACGCAGAACGCGGTGGACAGCCGGATGCTGCCGCTCAGCCTTGAGAAGGCTGCGGAGGAGGACGGCGCGAAGGGCGAGATCCTTCCGCTGTTCGAGTTCGAGCCGTCGGCGGAGGACGTCCTCGACGCCCTTCTGCCGCGCTACGTCGAGAGCCGTATCTACAACGCGCTGCTGCAGGCCGCTGCCTCCGAGCACGCCGCCCGCCGCCGTGCGATGAAGTCGGCCACCGACAACGCCGGTGAGCTCATCAAGAGCCTCTCCCGGCTTGCCAACGCGGCCCGCCAGGCCGAAATCACCCAGGAAATCAGCGAGATCGTCGGTGGCGCGAGCGCCATGGCCGACGCGACCGCGGGGAGTGACAAGTAATGACGACCTCTGTTGAGACGGCCGCTGCCACGGGCCGCATCGCCCGGGTCATCGGCCCGGTCGTCGACGTGGAGTTCCCCGTCGACGCGATGCCCGACATCTACAACGCGCTGAAGGTCCAGGTCGCCGACCCGGCCGAGGAGGGCGCGCTCAAGACGCTGACCCTCGAAGTCGCCCAGCACCTGGGTGACGGCCTGGTCCGCACGATCTCCATGCAGCCCACCGACGGTCTGGTCCGCCAGGCTCCGGTGACCGACACGGGCGAGGGCATCACCGTCCCCGTCGGTGACTTCACCAAGGGTAAGGTGTTCAACACCCTCGGTGAGGTGCTGAACTACCCGGAGGCGAACGCCGAGGTCGGCGAGCGCTGGGCGATCCACCGCAAGGCGCCGAACTTCGACGAGCTCGAGTCGAAGACCGAGATGTTCGAGACCGGTGTCAAGGTCATCGACCTCCTCACCCCGTACGTCAAGGGTGGAAAGATCGGTCTGTTCGGTGGTGCCGGTGTCGGCAAGACCGTTCTGATCCAGGAAATGATCTACCGCGTCGCCAACAACCACGACGGTGTGTCGGTGTTCGCGGGTGTCGGTGAGCGTACCCGTGAGGGCAACGACCTCATCGAGGAGATGTCGGAATCCGGTGTTCTGGACAAGACCGCGCTGGTCTTCGGCCAGATGGACGAGCCCCCGGGCACCCGTCTGCGCGTCGCCCTGGCCGGTCTGACCATGGCGGAGTACTTCCGCGATGTCCAGAAGCAGGACGTGCTCTTCTTCATCGACAACATCTTCCGGTACACCCAGGCCGGTTCCGAGGTGTCGACCCTGCTCGGCCGCATGCCCTCCGCGGTGGGTTACCAGCCGAACCTGGCCGACGAGATGGGTCTCCTCCAGGAGCGCATCACCTCGACCCGTGGTCACTCGATCACCTCCATGCAGGCGATCTACGTCCCCGCCGACGACCTCACCGACCCGGCGCCGGCGACCACCTTCGCCCACCTCGACGCGACGACGGTTCTCTCCCGTCCGATCTCCGAGAAGGGCATCTACCCGGCCGTGGACCCGCTGGACTCCACGTCCCGCATCCTGGACCCCCGCTACATCGCGGCGGACCACTACGCGGCCGCCATGCGCGTCAAGGGGATCCTGCAGAAGTACAAGGACCTCCAGGACATCATCGCGATCCTCGGTATCGACGAGCTGGGCGAGGAGGACAAGCTCGTCGTCCACCGTGCCCGTCGCGTCGAGCGCTTCCTGTCGCAGAACACCCACGTCGCCAAGCAGTTCACCGGCGTGGACGGTTCGGACGTTCCGCTCGACGAGTCGATCGCCGCGTTCAACTCGATCTGCGACGGCGAGTACGACCACTTCCCCGAGCAGGCGTTCTTCATGTGCGGTGGCATCGAGGACCTGAAGGCCAACGCCAAGGAGCTGGGCGTCTCCTGATCCGGCGCGCTCCGCGAGGAGCGCATCCGGTTCGCCGGTCCCTTCCCGGCCGAAGCGGGGGAGGGACCCTGGAGAGGGGCGGGTGTGTCCCGTCCCTCTCCCCACGCCCATTAGAATTTGACCCAACACCCGGCTGACCCGCCGGGTGGTGACCCGAGGAGCCACCTTGGCTGCTGAGCTGCACGTCGAGCTGGTCGCGGCGGACCGCAATGTCTGGTCCGGCGGGGCCACCCTTGTTGTCGCCCGCACCACGTCCGGCGACATCGGCGTCATGCCCGGTCACCAGCCGCTTCTCGGTGTGCTGGAATCGGGCCCGGTGACCATCCGTACCAGCGAGGGCAACACTGTCATCGCCGCGGTGCACGGCGGATTCATCTCGTTCGCGGACAACAAGCTGTCCCTGCTGGCCGAGATCGCCGAGCTCGCGGACGAGATCGATGTCCAGCGGGCGGAGCGGGCACTGGAGCGCGCGAAGGCGGAGGCCGACGCGGCCGCCGAGCGTCGCGCGGATGTCCGGCTGCGCGCCGTAACGGGCTGACCGCCCGTCGGAGTTTCACCGCCGAGCCCTGGAGGGCGACCCTCAGGGCTCGGCAGACCTCAGCCGCGGTCCGTTCTGGAATTTTCCAGACCGGGTCGCGGCTGAGGCGATGCAGGTGCTCCCCCAGACTCGGTCTGGGAGGGGTCCCCGTTTCTCATGCGTATTCGATGAGCGAGGAGGTCGGTGAAGATGCTCCTCGCTCTGCTTGTGAGCGGCCTGGTCGTAGCCCTGGTGGTGATCGGGCTGTTCGTCTTCGGACTGCGCCGCCGCCTGATCCAGCGGTCCGGCGGGACCTTCGACTGCAGCATGCGCTGGGGCGTGGCGGAGGAGCCTGACGTCTCGGGCAAGGGCTGGGTCTACGGGGTCGCGCGCTACAGCGGAGACCGGATCGATTGGTTCCGGGTCTTTTCGTACTCCCCGCGCCCGCGCCGGCTGCTGGAGCGGAGCTCCATCGAGGTGCTGGCCCGCCGCGCCCCGGAGGGCGAGGAGGAGCTGGCCCTGCTGTCCGACGCCGTCGTGCTCGGGTGCCTCCACCAGGGGACCCGCCTGGAGCTGGCGATGAGCGAGGACGCACTGACGGGCTTCCTGGCGTGGCTGGAGGCGGCTCCGCCCGGCCAGCGGGTGAACGTCGCCTGAGCCGGTCCGGGACCGGGGCGTTGCACCCCTGCGGGGTATCGGGTGAAGGCATGAAGAAGCCGGGGAGACGGGGGCGGACCCGTCTCCCCGGCTTCCGTCTGCCTACTGGAGTCCGGTGTGGACCGCGTTCGCGAGTTCACCGCCGGCGGTGTCGCCGCTGAACTCCCAGTAGAAGGCTCCCCTGAGGCCCTGCTGCTTGGCCCAGGTCATCTTGCCGGCGATGGTGGCGGGCGTGTCGTAGCTCCACCAGTTGCTGCCGCACTTGGCGTAGGCCGTGCCGGCGACGGTGCCGGTCACCGGGCAGCTGTTCTTGAGCACCTTGTAGTCCTCGATGCCCTGCTCGTACGTGCCCGGGGCCGGTCCGGTGGCGGTGCCGCCGGGGGTGGCCTGGGTGACGCCCGTCCAGCCGCGGCCGTAGAAGCCGATGCCGAGGTTGAGCTTGGAGCCGGGCACGCCCTTGGCCTTGAGCTTGGCGATGGCGTCGGCCGAGTTGAAGCCGGCCTGCGGGATGCCCGCGTACGAGGTCAGCGGGGAGTGCGGGGCGGTCGGGCCTTGGGCCGCCCAGGCCCCGAAGAAGTCGTACGTCATCACGTTGTAGAAGTCGGTGTACTGCGCGGCGCCCGCGTAGTCGGCCTTGTCGATCTTGCCGCCGTCCGAAGCGTCGGCGGTGATGGCCGCGGTGACCAGGTTGTTCGCGCCGAACCGGGCCTTCACAGCCTGCATCAAGTTCTTGAAGGCGGCCGGGCCGCTGCTGTCGCAGGACAGGCCGCAGGCGTTCGGATACTCCCAGTCCAGGTCGATGCCGTCGAAGACGTCGGCCCAGCGCGGGTCCTCGACCAGGTCGTAGCAGGACTGGGCGAAGGCGGTCGGGTTGGCGGCGGCCTGCGGGAAGCCGCCGGACCAGGTCCAGCCGCCGAAGGACCACAGCACCTTGATGTTCGGATACTGCTTCTTCAGTTTGCGCAGCTGGTTGAAGTTGCCGCGCAGCGGCTGGTCCCAGGTGTCGGCGACCCCGTCGACGCTCTGGGCGGCGGTGTAGGCCTTGTCGTAGTCGGCATAGGCGTCACCGATCGTGCACCGGCCGTTCTGGACGTTGCCGAAGGCGTAGTTGATGTGTGTGATCTTTCCGGCCGTACCCGAGGTGACCAGGTTCTTCACGTGGTAGTTGCGTCCGTAGACGCCCCAGTTGGTGAAGTAGCCGAGCTTGACCTTGTCGCCCGGGTCCGGGGGGATCACTCCGCCGGTCGTGGTGACCGTGGTGGAGCCCGAGGAGGGGCCGGTCTGGTCGATGGTGTCGCGGGCGGTGACGCTGTACGTGTACGTCGTGCCCTTGGTCAGGCCCGAGTCCGCGTACGTGGTCCCGGTGACGGTGGCGATCTTGGCGGAGCCCCGGTAGACGTCGTAGTTCTTGACGCCCTTGTCGTCGGTGGCCGGGGTCCAGGTCAGAGTCAGCGAGGTGTCGGCGACGTTGCTCGCGGCGGGCGCGCCGGGGGCCGTGGGGGGAGTGTCGCCGGGCTGGGTGCCGCCGTCGCAGGAGGCGCCGTTGATCGTGCAGCCGCTGGGAGCGCCCGACCCGGCGCCGTTGAAGCCGAAGCTGGCCGTGGCCCCCGGGGCGAGTGTGCCGTTCCAGCCGACGTTCTTGGCCGTCCAGTGCGTCCCGGAGCCGGTGACGGTGGCGTCCCAGGCCGAGGTGACCGAGGTGCCCGCCGGGTAGTCCCACTCCACGGTCCAGCTGCTGAGCGTGGTGGTGCCGGTGTTCTTCACCACCCACTTGCCCTCGAAGCCGGTACCCCAGTCGGAGACCTTGGTGTACGTCGCGGTCGCGGACGCGGCGGCCTGGGCCGGGCCGGCCAGGGCCACGAGCCCGGTGACGGGCAGGGCGAGCGCGGCGACGACGGCCGCGACTCTCGTGAAGAACCGGGTGCGCCTGGTGGGGGGTGGGGATGCTGTGCTCAAGGGTGATCCTCCGTAGGTCCGTCGCGGTCGTGGGGCCGACGTCGACATGGGGGTGGGACCTGCGCCGCCCGTGAGCACGCTTTGTCATGGCACGCTCACCACAGTGTTGCCGTGAGAGTAGAAAGGTCTGGACCAACCGTCAAGAGGTCCAGACCGGTGTGCCCCTCGTCCGCTAGATCCCCAACTCCTGCGCCAGCACGGCAGCTTGAAGTCGGCTGCGCAGCTCCAGCTTGCCGAGCAGGCGGCTGACATGCGTCTTCGCCGTCGCCTCCGCCATGCCCAGGCGGTCGGCGATCTCCGCGTTCGACAACCCCTGGCCGAGCGCACCCAGCACCTCCCGCTCGCGCGGGGTGAGGGAGGCGACCGCCGCCGCCCGTTCCGGCGCCGGAGCGGTCCGCGCCGGACGCGGCGCCGCGAACTCCGCGATCAGCCGCCTGGTCACCGCCGGGGCGATCAGACCCTCCCCGCGCGCGACGGTCCGTACCGCCTCCAGCAGCTCCGCCGCGTCCGCGTCCTTCAGCAGGAAGCCGCAGGCGCCCGCCCGCAGCGCTCCGAAGACGTACGCGTCGAGGTCGAAGGTGGTCAGCACCAGCACGTCCGCCAGCCCCTCCTCGACCACCTGGCGGGTCGCGGACACCCCGTCGAGCCGGGGCATCTGTACGTCCATGAGGACGAGATCCGGCCGCAGCTCCCGGGCCAGGCGCACCGCCTCCTCCCCGTCGGCCGCCTCGCCCGCCACCTCGATGTCGCCCGCGCTGCGCAGGATGAGCACCAGCCCGGCCCGTACCGCGGCCTGGTCCTCGGCCACCACCACCCGGATGGTCACCACTCCACCGCCTTCTCCTCGGCGGGCAGGATCGCCCGCACGTGCCACACGGGACCGGTCCGGCCCGCTGTGAACTGCCCGCCCAGCAGCTCCGTCCGCTCCCTCATGCCGATCAGCCCGGCCCCCGAGCCCGGTGCGCGGGGCCCGGGGCCGTCCCCGCAGGGCGAGTCGACCACCACGCTCAGCAGTCCGTCCTTGCGCGCCACGCGGACCGTCACCGTGCCGGGGGCCGCGTGCTTGAGGGCGTTGGTCAGGGACTCCTGGACGATCCGGTACGCCGCCAGTTCCACGGGGGCCGCGGCCGGCTCCCCGGGCGGCCGGTCGTCGTGCAGCACGAAGGCCAGCCCGCTCGCCGAGCCGTTGGACCGGGCCTGCCCGATCAGGGCGTCGAGGCCGTCCAGCGAGGGCACCGCGACCGCCTCCCGGTCGCCCCCGGCATCCCGCAGCAGTCCGATCAGGCGGCGCATCTCGGCCAGGCCCTGCACGCTGTTCTCGCGGATCACGCCCAGCGCGTCACGGCTGGTCGCGACCGTGTCGATGGAGAGCGCGGCGGTGGAGTGGATGGCGATCGCGGAGAGGTGGTTGGCCACCATGTCGTGCAGCTCCCGGGCCATCCGGGCGCGCTCGGCGGCCACGGCCTGGCTGCGGTCCATTTCGGCCAGCAGAGCCGTCTGCTCGGCACGCAGCCGGGCCGCCTCGGCGGCCTCGCGGTGGTTGCGCAGGGTGGCCCCGGTCAGTGCCGGGGCGAAACTCACGATGCCGGTGATCGCGCCGACCAGCAGGGCCTGCGGGGTGCGGAACCAGGCCAGCGAGGCGACGGTCACCACGACGGTGATCAGGCCGGTGGTCACCGGGAGCCGCCGGGCCATGGCCGGTTCCCCGTACACGACGGCGGCGTACATCAGGTCGGTGAAGATGATGACGGTGGCGAGGCTGCCGACGGTGAACTGGTCGGCGACCACCCCCACCGTGCCGACGGTCAGGATCGTCCGCGGCGCGGTGCGGCGCAGCAGCTCCATCGCGCCGAGCGCCACGAGGGGCACCAGGGCGGCCCAGGCCGGCAGAGCGGTGCGGTGGGGGCTGCTGTAGACGCCGAGCGACCAGAACACGAGGCCCGCGGCGACGCTGACCACCGCGAGGAGGACGTCGTCACGGTGCGGGCGCAGGCTCTTCTCGGTCACGTTGCCATCCAACAGAGTGTACGCGCCCCGCACCTCGGCGGAGCGGCCGAGGTGCGGGTACATCGAAGGGTGCAGGCGCACATGGTCATTCGCGACGACGCATCGGGCGGCGGCGGACGGGAGCCTTGAGGCGAACGGCCAACCCGAGCGGACGGAGGCCCCCCGTGATCGTCACGCTGATCATCGCCTGTGAGATCGGCTTCTGGGTCCTGCTGGCGGCGGGACTCGCCCTGCGCTACCTCGCGAGGATGCCCCGGCTGGGGGCCGCGGTCCTGCTGTGCGAGCCGGTGATGGAGCTGGTCCTGCTCGTCGTCACCACGATGGACCTGAAGAACGGCGCCGAGCCGGACTGGAAGCACGGCGTGGCCGCGCTCTACATCGGCTACACCGTCGCCTACGGCCACTACACGGTCAAGTGGCTCGACGGGCACGCCGCCCACCGGCTGGCCGGAGGCCCCAGGCCGGCGGGTGCCGGCCACGGGAAGGCCCGGGTCGCGCACGAGTGGAGGCTGTGGACCCGGACGGTCCTCGCCGCCGCGATCGGCGCCGGCCTGCTCCAGGTGGCGATCTGGTACGTGGGCGACGCGGGCGACATCAGCTCGCTGCGGGCGTGGCAGTCCGGCGCCCTGCGGGCGGTCGCCCTCCACGCGCTCGTCGCGGTCGGCTACACGCTGTGGCCGCCGAAGGCGCCCGCGGACGCCGAGGCGGAGGACCAGCCCCCACTCGCGCGGACCCGGTAGGGCGCCCCGAGCTACCGCTCGCCGCCCGGCACCCACAGCACGTCCCCGACCTCCTTGTTGGCCACCCGGGCCAGGATGAACAGGAGGTCGGAGAGACGGTTGAGGTAGGTGGCGGTGAGCGGGTTCATCGTGTCGCCGTGCACCTCCAGCGCCGCCCACGTGGACCGCTCGGCGCGCCGGACCACGGTGCACGCCTGGTGCAGCAGGGCCGCGCCGGGGGCGCCGCCGGGCAGGATGAAGCTGCGCAGCTTCTCCACCTGTTCCAGGAAGAGGTCGCAGTCGGCCTCCAGCTTGTCGACGTAGAACTGCTCCACGCGCAGCGGCGGGTACTCGGGGTTCTCGACGACGGGGGTGCACAGGTCCGCGCCCACGTCGAACAGGTCGTTCTGCACCCGCACCAGGACCTTTACGACTTCGGCGGGGAGCGCGCCCAGCGCGATGGCCGTCCCGATCGCCGCGTTGGCCTCGTTCGCGTCGGCGTACGCGGAGATCCGCAGGTCGGTCTTGGCCGTGCGGCTCATGTCGCCCAGGGCGGTCGTGCCCTTGTCGCCGGTCCGGGTGTAGATGCGCGTGAGGTTCACCATGCGGCCAGGGTAGACGGGCCCGCCGGACGGGCGGCGACGGCGGCGGCGGGTGAACTGTGCGGCAGCGCACCGCTCATGGGCCGTACCGGTGTGATGTCCGTCATCTGAGACGTGACGCGTGTTACTTCGCGGTCACACCGCACCCCCCGGGCGCTAGTCTCCGCCGGAGTGGCTGTGAAGCCGTGCCGTATTTGAGAACAACGAGGGGTGTGCAGTGGCTGGGAAGCTCGCCGTCATCGGTGCGGGACTCATGGGTTCCGGGATCGCTCAGGTCTCCGCTCAGGCGGGATGGGACGTCGTGCTGCGCGATGTCACCGACGCCGCGCTGACCCGGGGCACGGACGGGATCAAGGCCTCGTACGACAAGTTCGTCTCCAAGGGCAAGCTGACGGCCGAGGACGCCGAGGCGGCGCTCGCCCGCATCACGACGACCACCGACCTGGACGCCGTCGCCGACGTCGACATCGTGGTGGAAGCGGCCTTCGAGAAGATCGAGATCAAGCACGAGATCTTCCGCGCCCTCGACAAGATCGTGCGCGAGGACGCCGTGCTCGCCTCCAACACTTCCGCCATCCCGATCACCAAGATCGCGGCCGTGACGGAGCGTCCGGAGCGGGTCGTCGGCGCGCACTTCTTCTCGCCGGTCCCGATGATGCAGCTGTGCGAGCTGGTCCGCGGCTACAAGACGAGCGACGAGACCCTGGCCACCACCAGGGCGTTCGCCGAGTCCGTCGGCAAGACCTGCATCGTGGTCAACCGCGACGTCGCCGGCTTCGTGACGACCCGTCTGATCTCCGCGCTGGTCGTCGAGGCCGCCAAGCTGTACGAATCGGGCGTGGCGTCCGCGGAGGACATCGACATCGCCTGCAAGCTGGGCTTCGGGCACGCGATGGGCCCCCTGGCCACCGCCGACCTCACGGGCGTCGACATCCTGCTGCACGCCACCAGCAACATCTACACCGAGTCCCAGGACGAGAAGTTCGCGCCGCCGGAGCTCATGCGCCGCATGGTGGACGCCGGGGACATCGGCCGCAAGAGCGGCCAGGGCTTCTACAAGCACTGAGAACGGTCCCGCCACTGAGCGCCATCGTTCGAATGCCGTCACCCGTCAGGGTGAATTAGGTATCGGTTCGCTCACGGTCGGCAACTTCCCTGCCCGCGCGGCAGTCAGTTGCAGTGAGAGTTGCCGACCACGGGCCAGTTGCCATACGTACGCAGTACTGCCGGGAGTACACATGCACATCAGGGGCGACCACGCCGAACTCGCTGTCGGGGGACGCCTCGACGTGCGCAGCGCGGCGGACGCCCGTACGGCCCTGCACACCGCCCTCGACGACGGCCAGGGCGACCTCGTGCTCGACCTCACCGGGCTCGACTCCTGGGACGCGACCGGACTCGGCGTGATCATGGGAGCGCACCGGAGGGCCGGCCGGACTGGGCGGCGCCTCGTCCTGCGCGGGGTGCCGCCGCAGATGCAGCGGCTGCTCGTGGCGACCAGGCTGCACCGGATCCTCGCGATCGAGGGCGGCCTGGAAGCCGAGTCCCTTCCCCGGGTCTGACCCGCAAGCCGCTGACCTTTGCATTTCCTGCGGAAAGTAACGGTCCGGTGGTGATCGAGTCCCTGCGGTTTCCCGCACCACCGGCCACGGTCTAGGGTTCGGGCGGAAACCGGACCAGTGGCGACAGCGGGTGCGCGACGGCCGGGCGGTACGACGGCGAGGCGCGCGGCCCGCGATCGGGGGACTGGGTCATGGACCGTACACACGGGCACGGCGAGCGGGACGAGCGTGCCGCCGGCGCCGGTGCGACGCCGGCCCCGGGGGCCGGTGGGCCCGCGCGGGTCGTCACCCTGACCGCCGGCGACTTCACCCTCACCGTCAACCCGGTCGACGGCAGCGAGATCGAACCGCTGCGGCCCGGCACCGAACGCGCCCGCCCCGCCCGGCGCACCCCGGCCGCCCGCGCGGCCCGGGACGCCGCGGCCCGGCCGCCCGTACTGCCGGGAGACCCGATACCCGTCCGGCCCCTGCTCGCCCGGGACGAGGAACTGGAGCGGCTCGTACGGCTCCTCGGCCGCGGCCGTTCCGTCCGCCTGACCGGCCCTTCCGGATCCGGGCGCAGCGCGCTGTTGGACGCCGTCGCCGCCCGGTGCGCGGGCGTCGCGCCCGACGGCGTCGTACGACTCAGCGGCCACGGACATCAGCAGCCCGGGGAACTGCTGCACGCGCTCTGCGCGACGGTCTACGAGGCGCCCCGCGAACGCCCCGAACAGGACGAGCTCCTCGCCCGCGTGCGCGAGATCGGGGCCGTCGTCCTCCTCGACGACCTGGAGATGGGCGGCAGCGCTCTGGACGAGCTGCTGCGCGCCACCCCCGAGTGCGCCTACCTGCTGGCGGCCACCCCCGACACCAAGGCCCCCTCCGACGAATCCCACGTCGAAGAGGTCTTCCTCACCGGCCTCGGCAAGGCCGACTGCGCAGCACTGCTGGAGGCGGGCGTCGGACGACCGCTGACCGAGGAGGAGACCGCCTGGGCGGACGACCTTCGGTTCGCCTCGGAGGGGTTGCCGCTGCGCTTCGTACAGGCCGCCGCGATGCTGCGCCAACGCGACGAGCTCAACCACAGCGACGAGGACGACGACGAGGAGGAGCCGGGCGTCTTCGAGGAGCGCCCGCGCGACAGCGCGGCGGTGCCCCTGCCGACGCTCGCCGAGGGCGCCGCCCCGGCGGAGCTGTTGGCGTCGCGGGTCAGCGAGTCGGCGCGGGCGGCACTGCGGATCGCGTGCGCGCTGGGCGGCGAACTGCCGCACCACACCCACCTGCCGGCGCTCGTGGGGGACACCCACGCCGACACCGCGGTGGCGGAACTGCTGGCCTGTGGCCTGCTGACGCCCGTCGGGACGCGCTACCGGCTGGCCGCCGGCGTCGCCCGCCAGCTGGAGGAGGCCGGCTACGGGGAGACCGCGGCGGAGGAGGCCCGTACGGCTGCCCGGCACTACGCCTGGTGGACCGGGCACGCCTCGGTGGTCCCGGAGCGGGTGGGAAGGGAAGCGGACGCGGTGCTCGCGGCGCTGGCCGGCGCGGACGTGGTGGCCGCGGCGGTGCTGGCGCGTACGGCCGCCCCCGCCTTCGCGGCCTCACTGCACTGGGAGGCCTGGGAGCGGGTGCTGCGCTCGGGAGCGGAAGCCGCGCGCAAGGCGGGGGAGGTGGCCGAACAGGCCTACTTCCACCACGAGCTGGGGGTGCTCGCCCTGTGCGAGGGGAGGCTCGACCGGGCCCGCGCCGAACTGGAGACCTCGATCGGGCTGCGGGGCGCGCTGGCCGACAAGCGGGGCATGGTGGCGGGTAGACGAGCGCTGGCGCTGGTGGTGGACCGTGAGCTCGCCGGGGCCGCTGCGTCGCCCCCGCTGCGACTGGAGGCGCCCGAGGCTCCCGGGGAGGCCCCGGAGGCCGTGACGGTGGCGATCCCGGCCGCCGCGGCGCCGGGCCCGGCCGCCGAGGCGGCGACCGTGGTGACCCCGGTCGCCCGCAGGACCCCCGCCGTCCGGCCGTCCGCGGCCACCCGCCGTGCCCCGGCCCTCCCGGCCCCGCCGCCGGCCGCCGGGGCGGCCGCGGCCGTTCCCGTGGTCCCGGTCTCCTCCGAGGCGGTCACGCGGATGACTCCGGTGGTACCGGTGACCGAGAGCCCGGAGCCGCCCACGACGCTGTCGGCGGTGTTCGAGGACGCCTTCCCGATGGCACCGAAGCAGGACGCGGCTTCCCCGGTGCCGCCGGCCCCGGTTCCGGCGCCGCCCGGCCGGGACGCCGGCCGCCGCAAGCTCGTGCTGCTGGCCGCCGCGGGAGCATTGACCGCGGTCGCGCTGGGCACCGTCGTCAGCTTCGCGATGAGCTCCCCGGACCGTGAGCCGCCTGCCCAGGGGCCGGCCGTGTCCTCGACCCCGGAGGCCTCCGCGACACCGACGGCGGCCCTGGAGACCGGAGGGCACGATCCCGCGCCGGAGCAGCCCGCCACGGCTCCCTCGCAGGGCTCGACGACCACGACCACGACCACGACCCAGGCCCCTGGCGTGAGCCTCGCCCCGCCGGCCCCGGTTCCGACGCCGCCCGGCCGGACCCCGACCCGGCGCCCCGCCACGACGCCCCCGAACTCGCCCGCCCCGACGTCCCCTTCGGCCCCGGCGACCACCGGGGCGCCGACCCCGCAGCCGACGGAGACCGCCGCGCCGTCGCCCACCGGCGCCGGGACGGGCACCGGCACCGCGACCGCCACCTCGCCGGTCGCCACCCCCTGAAACGCCGACGGCTCCGTCCTCGCGGACGGAGCCGTGTCGTTTCGAACGGGATCAGAACAGGCGGAGCTTGTCGTCCTCGATGCCGCGCAGGGCGTCGTAGTCCAGGACCACGCAGTCCATCCCGCGGTCCGTAGCCAGCACCTTCGCCTGCGGCTTGATCTCCTGCGCGGCGAAGACGCCGCGGACCGGGGCCAGGTGCGGATCGCGGTTGAGAAGCTCCAGGTAGCGGGTCAGCTGCTCCACGCCGTCGATCTCGCCGCGGCGCTTGATCTCCACGGCCACCGTCGCGCCCGAGGCGTCCCGGCACAGGATGTCCACCGGGCCGATCGCCGTCATGTACTCGCGCCGGATCAGGGTGTAGCCCTCGCCCAGCGTCTCGATGCGGTCGGCGAGCAGTTCTTGGAGGTGCGCCTCGACGCCGTCCTTGATGAGCCCGGGGTCCGTGCCGAGCTCGTGGGAGGAGTCGTGGAGCACTTCTTCCATCGTGATGATGAGCTTCTCGCCCGCCTTGTTGACGACCGTCCACACACCGGCGTCGTCCCCGCTCCCCTCTTTGAGGGTGCACGGAGGCGACATCCAGTTGAGCGGTTTGTACGCCCGGTCGTCCGCGTGGATCGAGACACTGCCGTCGGCCTTCACGAGGATCAGACGGGGTGCCGAGGGCAGATGGGCGGTGAGCCGGCCCGCATAGTCGACGGAGCAGCGGGCAATCACGAGACGCATGGTCGGCAACGCTACTCGACCTACTGCCCTCCACGCGATTCGCCCCTGAAAGCCCCGTTCGCCGATGGCGCGTTGTATGCGCATTCTCCTGGTGCGTCACCCAGTGGGCGCCTACCGTGGTGAGCGGGAGGTTGTCGAGCGTGCACTCTGCGTCGCGATCTCCTTCCCTGCCCGTAAGACTCCGGCAACCAGTCAGCCGGGGTCGCGAGAGGAGAACCCATGTCGCTCGACGTCTCACCGGCCCTACTCGAACAGGCCGAGCGAGGCGAGGTCGACGAAGCCGCTTTCGTCGACTGCGTCCGGACCTCCCTGCCCTACGCATGGGAGATGATCAGCTCGCTGGTGGCCCAGCTGAAGGTGGACGGCGGCCAGTTCGCCGACAACCAGACGCCGCCGCCCGACGAGCAGGCGCGTGGGCAACTGCTGCGCGCACTCGCGAGTGACGCGATACGCGGTGCGCTGCAGCGGCACTTCGGAGTGCGTCTGGCATTCCAGAACTGTCACCGGGTGGCGGTCTTCCCGCTGGATCCCTCGGTGGACGACCGGCTGGCCAAGTTCACTTCGATCCGTGGCCAGCTGCTCAACCAGTCGCCCGAACTGCGGGACTGCTGAGCAGGGCCGCAGCCGGTAGATCTCAGCCGAGACGGGGCAGGACTTCGGCGCCGAGCCGTCGTACGTTCTCCTCCGTCGCGGCGAGATCTCCCGAGCCCTCCGTCAGGAGGGCGAAGCGCGTGATCCCCGTGCGTGCGGCGGTCGCCGCCAGGCGGTCCGCCGCCAGCTGCGGGGTGCCCACCGGATGAAGGTCGCACAGCAGTTCCGTGTAGGCGACCGGATCCCGCATCGCGCGCACGCGGCCGTCCACGGTCACGTGTGCGTCCAGGCCCAGCCTGAGCCAGCCCGGCATGGACTTCAGCAGGGTCTCGCGCGCGTCGGCGGTGCCGTCCGCGATCTGGCACACCCCGGCCGAGACGTGCCCGGCCAAGGCGACGTGCTCGGGGGAGTGGCCCGCCGCGAGCGCCGTGCTGCGCCACAGCGCGACCATCTCGGCCTTGTTCTCGTCCCCGCAGTGCATGCCCAGCAGCATCGGCAGCCCGCGCTGCGCGGCCGCCCGCACCGACGACGGTGAGGTGCAGGCGACGATGACCTCCGGGCCCGACCCGTCGCCGTCCAGCGCCTCCGAGGGTCGTGGTACGACGGCCACCTCGCGGAAGGCGTACCGCTCGCCGGCGGCACCCACCCGGGCCTCGGTGAGCCAACGCCGCAGCAGGTCCAGGGACTCCGGGAAGCCGTTCTCGTAGGCGTCCAGGCCGCCGCCGAAGACCTCCAGGTCCACCCACGGCCCGCCGCGTCCCACCCCCAGGGTGAAACGGCCGCCCGAGGCCAGGTGCAGCAGGGCCGCCTGCTCCCCCAGGGCGACCGGGTGCGTGCTCGGCAGCACGCTCACCGCCGTGCCCACCCGCAGCCGACGGGTCCGACCCAGCAGCAGGCCCGCCAGGGTCACCGCCGACGGACAGACCCCGTACGGGACGAAATGGTGCTCGGCCAGCCAGACCGAGTCGAGCCCGGCCTCCTCGGCCACCTCCGCGGTCCGCACTGCCCGGTGCAGTGCCTCGCCCTGCCCCTGGCCAGGGAACTGGGCCGCCAGTACAAACGCTCCTACGCGCATCGCCTTTATCCTCCTCGCGGCTGACGCGGCCTCCCCCAGGTGGACCGGTTCTTCCTATGGCAACAACGTCTGACACGTGCCAAAGGCACGGGCTGACACGAAAGTTATTGGGATTGTCGGGCCAGTGCCGGCCATCGGCCCGTCCTCCCCATGGACACCCTGCGGGTACCCGGCCTCGCTGCGCGTAGTCTGGAAGAAAGTCACTGCCGTCGGCTCATCCGTGAGGTATACGTGTCACCGCGCCACAACCGCCCCAGGGGCGGCGAGAACCCGGACGACCGCCCCGGTGTCGGCCTGGACCGCTTCGGGCTGGAGCGCACCGAGGAGTACCAGGGCGAGGACTGGAAGGTCAGACACGTCGCGGGCGCGAGCGCGGCCGGCAAGCGCTACCGGTGCCCCGGATGCGACCAGGAGATCCCCTCCGGCACCCCGCACCTGGTGGCCTGGCCCGAGTACGGCGGCGTGGACGACCGGCGGCACTGGCACAAGGCCTGCTGGAACGCGAAGGACCGCCGCACCACGAAGGTGCAGCGGTCCCGCAACGCGCCGAGGTACTGACCCCGGCGCCGGCTCCGTCAGACGTCCCGGCGGCCGACCATCACGTACGAGGCGGCGACCGTCGCTCCCGTGATCAGCACGATGATCAGCACGTTGGAGAGGTTGCTGGGCGTAGCGCCCAGGTCGCCGCCCTCCTGCATGCCGAACAGCTGGCTCAGCGCGACCGGCACGTTGCGCTGGAGGATCTCCCGCCCGATGGGGGCCACGGCCTCCCAGACGATGAGCATGGCGCCCAGGACCGGCGGCAGCGTGACCAGGCCGAGCATGACGGCGATCGCCCCCGCCGAATGCCGCACCATCGCACCGATCGCCAGGGCGAGCACGCCGAGCAGGGTGACGTATAGGCAGCCGGCCGCGGCGCCCAGCCACTCGTCGGCCGTGTGCGGGCCGGCGGCGGCCCCGCCGTGGGCGAGGGAGGCGGCGATCCCGACCACGAAGACCGACAGCGCGGTGGCGACGAAGGCCGTGACGCTGAAGACGAGGTACTTGGCGGTCAGGACGCGGAAGCGGTCCGGGGCGGCGGTGAACGTCGTGCGCACCAGTCCGGTGGCGTGCTCCGAGGAGATGGTCAGCACGCCGAGGACCATCACGGCGACCTGGCCGACCATCAGGCCGAAGAGGGCGGGGGTGGTGAAGGAGATCGACTCGTAGTCCCGGTCCGAGGTCTGCGAGACGAAGAGCATCCCGACGCCGACGACGGTCAGCACGAGCGCGCCCAGCGTCCAGAGGGTCGAGCGGATCGAGATCAGCTTGGTCCACTCCGAGGCGAGGGCGTGCCCCAGGTGCGGCCGCGGCGAGGGCAACGGAGAGCTGTAGCTCCGCGGCCGGTCCGGCGTCGTGGTCGTCGGGGTCATCGGGTGTCCTCGGGGGAGTCCTTGGCGGTGCTCGCGAGCTCGCCGGGATTGCTGGGCATCAGGAAGGGCCTGCCGCCCGCTCCGGGCGGCGGCGGGGCGAAGAAGCCCGCCTGCGGGACCTCGGGGGCCGCCTGCTCGTCCTCCCAGGCCGGGAGGGCCAGCGGGTCCTCCTCCCACAACTCGGCCCGAGGGTCCTCGGTGGAGGCGTACTCGACGTCGGCCTGGGTCATCCGCATGTACGCCTCCTCCAGCGAGGCCCGGTGCGGGGACAACTCCCACAGCCGTACGCCGGCCGTGTGCGCGAGGTCGCTGATGCGGGGAAGCTCCAGTCCGGTCACGCGCAGTGCTCCGTCGGGCTCCTGGAGGACCCGGCCGCCCGCCCGGGTGAGGGCGGAACCCAGCGCGTCCCGGCCATCGGGATCGGTGTCGGCCGCACGTACCCGAGCGAATCCGGCCGAGTTGTGCGCGATGAACTCCTGCGTACCCATGTCGGCCAGCAGCCGTCCGCGGCCGATGACGATCAGGTGGTCGGCGGTCAGTGCCATCTCGCTCATCAGGTGCGAGGAGACGAAGACGGTGCGACCCTCGGCGGCGAGCCGGCGCATGAGGTTGCGGACCCAGAGGATGCCCTCGGGGTCCAGCCCGTTGACCGGCTCGTCGAACAGGAGCACCTGGGGGTCGCCGAGCAGCGCCGTGGCGATGCCGAGGCGCTGGCCCATGCCGAGCGAGAAGCCCTTCGTGCGCTGCCGGGCCGCGTCCTGGAGGCCGACGACGGCCAGCACCTCGTCCACCCGCTTCTCCGGGATCCCCGAGAGCTGGGCGATGGACAGCAGGTGGGTGCGGGCCCGGCGGCCGCCGTGCACGGCCTTGGCGTCGAGGAGGGCGCCGACGTGCCGCTGGGCGTTCGGCAGCTCCCGGAAGGGGAAGCCGTTGATCGTGACATGACCGGACGTGGGCCGGTCCAGGCCGAGGATCATGCGCATGGTCGTGGACTTCCCGGAGCCGTTGGGCCCCAGGAATCCCGTCACGTGTCCCGGCTTGACCTGGAAGGACAACTGCTCGACGGCGGTCTTGGCGCCGTAGCGCTTGGTCAGGCCGACTGCCTCGATCATCTCGCTGCCCCTTACCAGGCCGGGACGACTCTCGCCCGTGTAAGGGTTAAGAGGATAGCGAGCTTCCTACGGTTCCGTCCCGGGCCGGATCCCTGACCCGCCCCCGAGGCCGACCCTGGGATGCCCCGTAGTCCTTCCGGAGGGGGCCGGCCGTCAGGCGTCCCTCCTGCTGAGGACGAGGTACCCACCGAGTACCGAGGCGGCCGCCCACAGGAGCATGATCCCGAGCCCGCCCCACGGGCCGTAGGGCGCGTCAGAGGAGACGGTCGGGGAGGACACGGTCTGCATGATCGCGGACCCGGCCTGGTTGGGCAGGTAGTAGGCGATCTTGTGGGTGGCGTCCACCAGGCTGAGGACGATGGGCAGGATCAGGACGAAGCTGATCAGGATCGAGATCGCGGCGGCGGTGTTGCGCAGCATCATCGACACACCCATCGCGAACACCGCGAGCAGCGCCATGTACAGGCCGACGCCGATCACGGCGCGCAGCACGTTCTCCTCACCGAGCGTGGTGCTGTGCTCGCCGAGGAGGGCCTGGCCGAGGAAGAAGGACAGGAATCCGGTCGCGATGCCGACCACCAGTGCGAGGCCGGTAGCCACGGTGAGCTTCCCCAGCAGCAGGGAGCCGCGGTTCGGCACGGCGGCCAGGGAACTGCGGATCATGCCGGTGCTGTATTCGCTGCCGACCACCATGGCCCCGAAGACGAGCACCGCCACCTGGCCGAGGAGCATTCCGGAGAAGCTCATCTGGGTGGGGTCGAAGGCGATCTGCTGCGGCTCCGGCATGGTGTCGAAGGTCGCGTTGACCACGGCGCACAGACCGGCGCCCATGGCGACGGTCACCAGGAGCGCGGTGGCGAGCGTCCAGCTGGTGGAGGCCACGGTGCGGATCTTGGTCCACTCGGACGTGAGGACGGCGGAGAAGGCCATGGTCACCGCCCGCCCTTGCGCGTGGAGTCTGCGGTGTCGAAACCGGCGCCCCAGGCGGGGACGTCGGCCGGCCGGGCCGGGTTGTCGGTGGCCGGGCCGGGTGCTCCCGGTGCGTGGGAGTGGTATTCGACCGAGTCCGCCGTCATGCGCATGAACGCTTCCTCCAGTGATGCCCGTTGCGGGCTGAGCTCGTGCAGCACGATCTGGTGCCGGGCGGCCAGCTCCCCGAGCTGCTCAGCGCTCGCGCCGTCGATCTCCAGGGTGCCGCCGGCGGGGACGTCGACGGCGTCGATCCCGGCCTCGTGCAGGACGTCCTTGAGCCGCTCCTGCTGCGGCGAGCGCATCCGGACGTAGCTGCGGGAGTTCTGGTGAATGAAATCAGCCATAGAGGTATCGGCCAGCAGCCTTCCTTGGCCGATGACGATCAAATGGTCGGCGGTCAGGGCCATTTCGCTCATCAGATGGGAGGACACGAAGATCGTTCTCCCTTCTGCCGCCAGGCCCTTCATCAGATTGCGGATCCAGAGAATTCCTTCGGGATCCAGGCCGTTGACGGGCTCGTCGAACATGAGGATCTGCGGATCGCCCAGCAATGCGGCGGCGATCCCGAGCCGTTGGCCCATGCCCAGCGAAAAACCTTTGGACTTCTTCCTGGCCGCCGGCGTCAGTCCGACCAGGTCCAGCACCTCGGTGACCCGGCGCTGCGGGATGCCGTTCGACTGGGCCAGGCAGAGAAGGTTGTTGTACGCGGTGCGGCCGCCGTGCATCGCCTTCGCGTCCAGCAGCGCCCCGACGTGCTTGAGCGGTTCCCGCAGTTCCCGGTAGCGCTTGCCGAGGATCCGGACCGTGCCCGCGGTCGGGTTGTCGAGGTCGAGCATCATGCGCATCGTCGTGGACTTGCCCGCCCCGTTGGGGCCGAGGAAGCCGGTCACCACCCCTGGCCTGACCTGGAAGCTGAGGCTGTTGACTGCGGTCTTCGTGCCGAACCGTTTCGTGAGGCCATCGAGTTCGATCATGTCGCCACGCTAGAACGCCCGAGGGCCCTACGCCACCTCGAATGGGTGACATAGGGCCCTCGATCAGGCTCGATCGCTACCTGCGGGTCATGCCCGGTGGCTAGCGGCTCTGCTGCGCCGGAACGCCGCGGCTGACCGGCTCGTCGTCCACGATCGGGTTGGCCGCGGCGACGGCCGCACCGGTCAGCGTGGCCAGCATCTCGCGGACGTTGGTCAGCTGCGCGTTGATCGAGTCGCGGCGGTTGGTGAGCGCGGCCAGCTCGCGCTCGGACTCGCTGCGGATGCGGTCGGCCTTGGCGTTGGCGTCGGCCACGATGTCCTCGGCCTGGCGCTGCGCGGTCTCCACGGTCTGGCGGGCCCGGCGCTCGGCGTCCGTACGCAGCTTCTCGGCCTCCAGGCGCAGCTGCTCGGCCCGGTGCTCGATCTCCGCCAGGCGCTTCTCGGCCTTGGCCTGGCGGGAGGCCAGGTCGCGCTCGGACTGCTCACGGCGCTTGGCCAGGTTGGTCTCGAAGTCCGCGGCGGCCTGTGCGGCCTTGGCGCGGGTCTCCTCGAACAGGGCGTCGGCCTCCTCGCGCTTGGAGGCCGCGTCCTTCTGGGCCTCGGCGCGCAGGGTGGCCGCGTCGCCCTTGGCCTTTTCGACGATGCGGACGCCCTCGTCCTCCGCCTTCGACTTGCGGTCGGCCGCGAACGACTCGGCGTCGTTGCGCACCTGCTGGGCGGCCGATTCGGCGAGCTCACGGTGCTGCTCGGCCGCGCGACGGGCCTCCTCGCGCAGGTCCTTCGCCTCCTCCTCGGCCAGCCGCAGGATCTTCTCGACCCGGGCGCCGAGACCCGCGTACGACGGCTCCGCGTCGTTCACCTGGGCCTGGGCGTTCTGCGTCTCGAGGTGCAGCTCCTCGATCCGCTTTTCCAGAGAGTTGATACGTCCAAGGGCGCTGTCGCGGTCGGAGACCAGCTTGGTAATGCGGTCGTCCACCTGACCGCGGTCATAACCACGCCGCACGAGCTCGAAGCCGAAGGGGGAGGAAGTGTCGCTCATGGGGTTCCTGTCGAATGAGACCGATGAGGTGCTACGTGAGGTGTTAGGGGAATCCTAGGCGCCCAGACGGCGTGTCATCGAGTCAATCCGCGTTTGATCTGGACAATGACACCCCTTTTGAGTGGCAAGGCGGCGGAATGCTTGTCACTCGTTCGCCTGAACCCTCATCAGGTGCGCACATCTCGGACCGCTTGGCTACCCCTCCGACGACTTGCCACCCGAACGAGTGGAACCTGCCGAGACTCCGGCCCTGGCACCCCCCGCGCCCTGGCCGCCGACCGCGGGCTTCCCGCCACCCGAAGGCGCCTCGAATGATTCCAACGCCTCAAGCACGTCCTGGACACGGGAGATCTCTCCCTGAATGTCCTGCCGCCTGCGGACGAGGACCTCCAGCTCGCGGCGGCCCTCCTCGACGAGGCGCTCGGCCTCCGCCTTGGCCTCGGCCAGTGCCTTCTCGGCCACGCGCGCCAGCTCGGCCTTCTTCTGCTCGGCCTCCTTGAGCAGGGCCTCCGCCTTGCGGACCGCCGCGATGCGCACCTTGCTCGCCTCGCTGCTCGCGTCCGACAGCAGCTCCTTGGCCTTCGCCTCGGCCTCGACGCTCTGCTCGGTCGCCGCACGCACCAGCTTGTCCACGCGCTCGCCGGCCGACTTCATCTGCTCGGCCGACTCCCGGCGGGCCCGCTCGTGGAGCTCTTCGACCTCGCCCTCGACGCGGCCGCGCAGCTCCTCCGCCCGTTCCCTTATGGCGGCGGCGTCCGTGCGCGCTCCGACCAGCAGCTCGTTGGCATCGGTACGGGCCTTCTCCACCAAGGAGTTGCCCTCGACGGTCGCCTCCGAGGTGATGCGCGCCGCCTCCTTGCGGGCCGCGTCGACCATGGCGTCGGCCTGCTCCTCGGCCGCCGTCGTGGCGGCGAGGGCCTGCTTCTGAGCCTCGACGGTGAGGCTGTCGGCCTCCGCGGCCGCCTCGGTGATCAGCCGGTCGACCTGCTCGGCGGCCTCGCTGCGCCGCTTGTTGGCCTCCTCGCGGGCCTCGTCCAGCAGCCGCTCGGACTCCGCACGGGCCTCCGCCCGGGTGCGTTCCGCCGCGGCGGCGGCCTCCGCCTCGACCCGCTCGGACTCCGACCGGGTACGCGTCGCGTGCTCCTGCGCCGAGGACAGTGCCTCCGCGGCCTCGGCGCGCAGCCGCTCCGCCTCGGACGACGCCTCGCCGACCGTGCGCTCGTTGTCCTTGCGGGTCTGCTCGGTGAGCTTGTCCGCCTCGGCCGCCGCCTCGGTGATGAGCCGGTCCGCCTGCTCGGCCGCCTCGCTGCGCAGCCGGTTCGCCTCGGCGCGTGCCTCGTCCAGCGTCTGCTCGGCGTCGCGCTCGGCACCGGCCAGGGTCTCGCCCGCCGCGGCCGTGACCCGGTCCGCCTCCGCGGTGGCCTCGCCGATGATCCGGCCGCCCTCCGCACGGGCGTCGTCCAGGACGCGGGCCGCGTCGGCGCGCAGCCGCTCGGCCTCGGCCGCGGCCTCTCCGACGGTGGCCTCGTTGGCCACCCGGGTCTCGTCGATGAGCCGGTCGCCCTCGGCGCGCGAGTCGACCATGATCTTCGCGGCGTCCCGCTCGGCGCCCGCCAGCGTCTCGGCCGCCTGCGACTTCAGGCGTGCCGCCTGGGTGGTGAGGCGCTCGGCCTCCGCCGCCGCCTCGCCCACGGTGGCCGCGTTCGCGGCGCGGGTCTCCTCGACGAGGCGCTCCGCCTCCGCCGAGGCCTCGGTGATGAGCCGGTCGACCTGCTCCGCGGCCTCGGTGCGCAGCCGGTTGCCCTCGGCCCGCGCCTCGTCCAGCGCGGCCGCGGCCTCAGCGCGGGTGGCCTCGGCGGCCTCCGCCGCCTCGGCGGTCAGCCGCTCCGCCTCCGCCTCGGCCTCGCTGACCGTGGCCGCGTTCGCGGCGCGGGTCTCCTCGGTGATCCGCTCGGCCTCCGCCGAAGCGTCGGCGACGATCCGGACGCCCTCGGCGCGCGAGGCCTCCAGGGCCTCCGCCGCCTCCCCACGGATGCGGTTGGCGTCGTCGCGGGCGTCGGCCCGGGTACGGGCGGCGTCGCGCTCGGACGCGGCCAGCGCGTCCGTGGCCTCGGTACGCACCCGCTGCGCGTACTCCGCGGTGTCGGTGCGCAGCTGCTCCGCCTCGGCGATCGCCTCGCCGACGGTCCGCTCCGCCAGCGCCTTCGCCGCGTCCGTCTCGGTGCGCGCCTCGGTGCGGATCCGGTGGGCGTCCTCGGCGGCCCGCTCCCGCTCCGCGTGGGCGTCGGCGCGGACCCGGGCCGCCTCTTCCTCGGCCTCCGCCTTCGTCCGCTCCGCCACGTGCTCGGCGGCGCTGCGCAGCCCGGAGATCTCCTCCTCGGCCTGCTCGTGCAGTCCGGCCACGGAGTCGCGCATCTGCTGGGCCGTGGCCTCGGCCGCCGACACCAGCTCCGACGCGCGGCGCTCGGCCTCCTCGGTCAGGCGGGTCGCCTCCGCCTGCGCCTCCTCCGACCGGCGCCGGGCCGCGGCCAGCAGCTCCTCGCTCTGCTCGCGGGCCTGCGCCCGCTCCTGGTCGGCGTCGGTCCGGGCCGACGCCAGGGTCTCTTCGGCCTCCCGGCGGCGCCGGGCGGCCTCCTCCTGCGCGGCGGCCAGCGCCTCGGCGGCTTCCTCGGCGACCCGCTCCGCCGCGGCCTTCGCCTCGGCGCGCAGCCGGTCCGCGGTCTCCTGGGCCTCGGAGCGCACGCGCTCGGCCTCGGTCTCGGCCTCACCGCGCAGCCGTACGGCGACCTGCTCGGCCTCGGCACGTACCCGGCCGGCGTCCTGCGCCGCCTCGGTGCGCAGCTCGTCGGCCTCCGCCTCGGACTGCGCCTGCAGGGTGCGGATGCGCTCGGCCGACTCGGCGCGCAGCCGGTCGTTCTCCTCGGTCGTCTCGCGGCGGATGGTCTCCGCCGCCGCGCGGGCGTCGCGCAGCGTCTGCTCGGCCGTGGTCAGCCGGCTCTCGGCCTCCGTGTGCAGCCGTACGAGCTCCTCGTCGGCCTCGGCCCGCTTCGCGGCCAGAGCCTGCTCGGTCTCCTCGCGCCGTGCGAGGGCCGCAGCGTCCGCCTCGGCGCGGACCGACTCGGCCTGCTCCTCGGCCTCGCCGCGGATCCGCTCGGCCTCGGCGCGGGTGCGCTCCAGCGTCTCCTCGGCCTGCCTGCGCAGGGTGCCGGCCCGCTCGACGGCCTCGGCGCGGACCCGCTCGCTCTCGGTGGTCGCCCCGGCGCGCAGTTCGTCCGCGTCGGACTTGGCCTTGCCGAGCAGTTCCTCGGCGGTCTTGGCCGCCTCCTCGATCTGCTGGACCGCCTCGCGGCGGGCCTCGCCGCGGATCCGCTCGCCCTCGGCGACGGCCTCCGCGCGCAGCTGCTCGGCCTCGCCCCGCAGTCGACGGGCCTCCTCCTGCAGCTCGACGGTCCGGGCGCGGTACTCCTCGGTGTCGTCCTTCGCGGCGCCCTTGAGCTCGTCCGCCGTTGCCGCGGCCTGCAGGCGCAGCCGGTCGGCCTCGGCCTCGGCCTCGCGGCGGATCCGTTCGGCCTCCTCGGACGCGGCCCGGGTGGTGGCCCGGGCGTCCTCCGAGGCCTTGTTCAGGACGTCCTCCGCCGTACGGGCGGCCTTCGCCAGCTGTGCGGCCATGTCCTCGGCAGCGGCCGTACGGGCCTGCTCTCCGGCCTCGGTGCGCTGCCGCTCGGCGTCCGCGCGGGCGTCGGCCAGGAGCTGCTCGGCCTCGGCCTTGAGGAGGTCGGCCTCCTTGGTGGCCTGGCCGACCAGCCGGGCGACCTGCTCCTTGGCGGTGCGGGTGCGCTGTTCGTTGACCGACTCCGCCGACGCGAGCTGGCGCGAGGCGCTCTCCTTGGCCTCCGCGAGGACCTTCTCGGCCTCGGCACGCGCCTCGCGCAGCGCGGACTCGGCCTCCTGCACCCGGGATTCGGCGATGCGGCCGAGGTCCAGGGTCTGCTGCCGGGTCTGCTCCGCCTCGGCGGAGGTGGTGGAGCGCAGCCGCTCGGCGTGCTGGGTGGCCTCCTGCGCCTGGGTGGAGGCGGCGGTCAGCAGTCGCTCGGCCTCCTTGCGGGCGCGCAGCAGCGTGGACTCGGCCTCCGCGCGGGCGGCGTCGGCATCGGCGGTCATCCGGCGCCGGGTCTCTTCGGCGACCCGGGCGGCCTCGGCGCGCGCCGCGTTCAGGGACTGCTCGGCCTCGGCGCGGGACTCCTCCATCAGGCGGCGAGCCTGGGCCTCGGTACGGGCGCGCAGCTGTTCTGCCCAGGCCACGTTCTCGTTGACGTGCGCCTCGACGGTCTGGCGGCGCTCGTTGAGTTCCTGGTCCAGCCGCTGGCGGCGGTTGACGGCCTCGGTGTGCAGCTCGGCCTGCAGGCGCGCCTGGTGCTCGGCGTGCTCCTGGAGGATGCGCTGGGTCTGCGCCCGTGCGTCGCGCAGCTCGCGCTCGGCGTCGGAGCGCATCTGGTCGGCCTGGATCTGGGCGTTGCGGAGCAACTGCTCCGCCTGATAGCCCATGTCCGCGCCGTCGTAGGCAGGGCGGGACGCGAGGGCCCGGCGTACCTCGTGGAGCTTGGCGCGCAGCACCTCGACCTGGTAGCCCAGGTCCTCAGCGTGCTGGACGGCCTTCCCGCGCTCCTTCTTCAGCCGCTCCATCTCGGCCTCGAAGCGCGAGAGATGGTCGGCCTCGGCCTGATGGCTCTCCTGGCTTTCGTAGCCCCGCACAGCGCGGTCCCATCCGTCCCCTGGTCGCAAGCTCACTCCCAATGAGCATCGCTCGCCCGCTGAACGACGCCCCCGGGGGAATGGTGTCAGATACCGGGGCAGGGGTCACAGGCCCCGACCCTCTCCGCACCGAACCCCGGCCGAGCCATGGCCACTCTACCGGCCGGGGAATCGGGCCATCAGTGGTCCATCAATGGTCGGGGCCGGAGGTGACCAGTTCGGTGAGGACTCCGTGGCAGTCCTTGGGGTGCAGGAAGGTGATCGAGGAGCCCATCGAACCGGTGCGGGGCTGGTCGTAGAGCACGCGGACGCCCTTGCCGCGGATGGCCTCCGAGTCGCCCCGGACGTCCTCGGTGCCGAAGGCGATGTGGTGCACGCCCTCGCCGTTCTTGGCGAGCCACTTGCCCACGGCGGAGTCCTCGCGGGTGGGCTCCAGGAGCTGGATGTAGGAGGCGCCGCCGTCGGAGGTTTCGTTGATCTTCAACATGGCCTCGCGGACGCCCTGCTCCTCGTTGACCTCGGTGTGGAACACCTCGAAGCCGTACGTGGCACGGTAGAACTCGACAGTCTTGTCCAGGTCGAAGCAGGCGATCCCGATGTGGTCGATTCTTGTCAGCATGGGGACAGTGCACTCCTGAAGGGGGCGGTCACGCAACGTGCGCGCGATCACACCGGCAGCCCGGTGACCGCTGCGGTACCGCCCAGTACATTCACGTAAACCCTCGTTCACTCCTCATCCAAGGGGCTGTGCCTCATGTCCGGATCGAACAACACCACCTCCGTGATCGTCGCCGGGGCCCGCACGCCCATGGGGCGGCTGCTCGGCTCGCTGAAGTCCTTCTCGGGCGCCGACCTCGGCGGCTTCGCCATCAAGTCCGCGCTGGAGCGGGCCGGGATCTCCGGCGACCAGGTCCAGTACGTGATCATGGGCCAGGTGCTCCAGGCCGGCGCGGGTCAGATCCCCGCCCGCCAGGCGGCGGTCAAGGCCGGCATCCCGATGAACGTGCCGGCCCTGACCATCAACAAGGTGTGCCTGTCCGGCCTGGACGCGATCGCGCTGGCCGACCAGCTGATCCGCGCCGGCGAGTTCGACATCGTCGTCGCGGGCGGCCAGGAGTCGATGACCAACGCCCCGCACCTGCTGCCGAAGTCCCGCGAGGGCTACAAGTACGGCGCGATCGAGATGCTGGACGCGATGGCCTACGACGGCCTCACCGACGCCTTCGAGAACATCGCGATGGGCGAGTCCACCGAGAAGCACAACACCCGCCTGGGCATCGAGCGCGGCCCGCAGGACGCGTTCGCCGCCGCCTCCCACCAGCGTGCGGCCGCCGCCCAGAAGAACGGCGTCTTCGAGGCGGAGATTACCCCGGTCGAGATCCCGCAGCGCAAGGGCGACCCGGTGATCTTCTCCACCGACGAGGGCATCCGCCCCGAGACCACGGTGGAGTCGCTCGGCAAGCTGCGGCCCGCCTTCGCCAAGGACGGCACGATCACCGCCGGCACCTCCTCGCAGATCAGCGACGGCGCGGCCGCCGTGGTCGTGATGAGCAGGGCGAAGGCCGAGGAGCTCGGCCTGGAGTGGATCGCGGAGATCGGCGCCCACGGCAATGTGGCGGGCCCGGACAACTCCCTCCAGTCGCAGCCGTCGAACGCGATCCTGCACGCCCTGAAGAAGGAGGGTCTGGAGGTTTCCGACCTGGACCTCATCGAGATCAACGAGGCCTTCGCGGCGGTCGCCGTGCAGTCAATGAAGGATCTGGGCGTGACCCCGGAAAAGGTGAACGTCAACGGCGGTGCGATCGCCCTGGGCCACCCGATCGGCATGTCCGGGGCCCGCGTGGTGCTGCACCTGGCGCTGGAGCTCAAGCGCCGCGGCGGCGGGGTCGGCGCGGCCGCGCTGTGCGGCGGCGGCGGCCAGGGTGACGCGCTGATCGTCCGCGTCGCCAAGTAGTCGCCGAGTAAGCGGCCCGGCCGCCGGGCCGGAACCGGGCCCGGCGGCCCGCACGTATCCCGTACGAGAACCGAGGAGCGCAGCACGCATGACGGTGGACGTCCCCCAGCTGGTGGCCCAGGCGCGGGAGGGCCGGCCGAGAGCGGTGGCCCGGTTGATCTCGCTGGTCGAGGGGGCGTCCCCGCAGCTGCGTGAGGTGATGGCCGCGCTGGCCCCGCTGACGGGCGGGGCGTACGTGGTGGGCCTGACGGGATCGCCGGGCGTGGGCAAGTCGACCTCGACGTCCGCGCTGGTGTCGGCGTACCGCAGGACCGGCAAGCGCGTGGGCGTCCTCGCCGTGGACCCGTCCTCGCCCTTCTCCGGCGGGGCGCTGCTCGGCGACCGGGTGCGGATGTCGGACCACGCCTCGGACCCGGGGGTCTACATCCGCTCCATGGCCACCCGCGGCCACCTGGGCGGTCTCGCCTGGGCCGCCCCGCAGGCGATCCGGGTGCTGGACGCGGCCGGCTGCGACGTGATCCTGGTCGAGACGGTCGGCGTCGGGCAGTCGGAGGTGGAGATCGCCTCGCAGGCGGACACCTCGGTGGTGCTGCTGGCTCCGGGGATGGGCGACGGGATCCAGGCTGCCAAGGCGGGCATCCTGGAGATCGGCGACGTGTACGTGGTCAACAAGGCCGACCGGGACGGCGCGGACGCCACCGCCCGCGAGCTGAACCACATGCTGGGGCTGGGCGAGGCGCGCGGCCGGGACGACTGGCGGCCGCCGATCGTGAAGACGGTGGCGGCCCGCGGGCAGGGCATCGACGAGGTCGTCGAGGCGTTGGAGAAGCACCGGGCGTGGATGGACGAGCGCGGCGTGCTCGCCGAGCGGCGGGCTGCGCGGGCCGCCCGGGAGGTCGAGACGATCGCCGTCACGGCGCTGCGGGCGCGGATGGCCGACGTGCACGGGGACGCGCACCTCGGCGCGCTGGCCGCCCGGGTCGCCGAGGGCGAGCTGGATCCGTACGCGGCGGCCGACGCCCTCCTGGCGACCCTGACGGAGGCCTGACGGCCCCGGCCGGGCAGCGGGCGGATCGCCCCGCCCGCTGCCGGGCGGGGCGATCCGGGCGCCCGGACCGACCTGGACCGGCTCAGACCTTGCCGCGGGTGCCGCGCAGGTGCTCCGCGACCGGGGTCAGGGAGGTGCGCAGCGCCGCCAGGGCCTCCGGCGGCAGCAGGTCGATGAAGTGCCGGCGGACGGACGCCACGTGGTGCGGGGCGACCTTCCGCATCGTCTCCATGCCCTCGTCCGTGAGCACCGCGTACAGGCCGCGGCGGTCGGACTCGCAGTTGACCCGGCGGACCAGGCCCGCCGTCTCCATCCGCGTGATCTGGTGCGAGAGCCGGCTCTTGGACTGCAGGGTCGCGGTCGCGAGATCGCTCATGCGCATCCGGTGCTCCTGCGACTCCGAGAGGTTCACGAGGATCTCGTAGTCGTTGTTGGTGAGTCCGAAGGGCTGGAGATCCTTTTCCAGCTGGTGCATGAGCAGCCTGCTGACGTCCAGGTGAGTGCGCCAGGCGCACTGCTCCGCGTCGGTGAGCCAGCGCGTTGCCGTCTCGGTCTCCATGGTCTCCATGAATGAACTCTACCTAAAAAGTTGAATTGCGTACAAAGGTCGAAAGTCCCCGCCGTTACAGTCCCAGGCGCCGCTGGAGATCACCCAGCTGTCCCGGCATCCTCGGCACACCCACCTGCCCCAGGGGTCCCTGGCCGGCCCCCGGCACGCCCTGTGCGTTGCCCGTGGCCGCCCCGGCACCCACCGTGCCGACCGACTGCTCCGCCATCAGCATCTCCGAGGACTGCAGCAGCACCGTCCCCGCTCCGACGAACTCGAACTGGTGCTCCTCGCCCGAGGTTCCCCCGATGCCGGTCAGCGAGCGCAGTCCGCCCATCACGCCGGACATGTAGCCGTGATCGTAATGGTGACAGGGAGACGGGCAGTCCGCCCATCCGACGAGCGCCTGCGGGTCCACGCGCAGCGGCGGCTCCATAAACACCACCGGCCCGTTGGAAGCCGCCACGAACTTCCCGGTCCCGATCAGTGTCAGGAAGCCCGGGACGATCGACTGCTTCAGGGCGAGCGAGGGCTGGTAGGCGAGCAGGTTGCCCGAGCGGATCGTCAGGTTCCCGTCGTCCAGGTCGTACGAGTTCACATCGAACGCCCGGTCGGCCAGCAGCATCTTGCCCTGGCCCTCGGCGACCACCCAGTCGCTGGCGTGCAGCGGGGAGTGGAAACTGGTGCGCAGCAGGCGGTCGAAGCGCCCGTTGCCGATGCCGTTGAACTCGATGCGCCCGTAGTACGAGATCATCTTGCCCTTCTGCAGGAACCACTGGCTCCCCTTGAGCTCCACGCAGAAGGTGTAGGCGTTCACGTTGTCGTCCGACGGCAGCGTGTACGGGTCGAAGACCGTCGGGCCACCGGGCCCGCCCATCACGGGGCCAAAGTTCACAGCTTCTCCTCGGAGGCCTGTACGTACACCGCGCCCTGGCCAGACAGTTCCAGCTGGAACGCCTCGCCCGAGCCGCGCCCCACCATGTCCCGCCAGCCGAGGGCGGTGGAGAGCTTGTTCCTGACGTCCCCGTGGTGGGCCACGTACGCCTGCGGGTCCACGTGGACCGGCCGGTTCGCGGTGATCGGGAGTTCCATGACCCCGCCGTGGGCCATCACGGCGACCGAGCCGTGGCCCTTGAGGGTGGTGGTGAAGAGGCCCTGTCCGGTCACCTGGCCGCGGACCATGCCCATGACCCCGCCCTGCGACCCCATGAACATCGTGCCCTGCTGGAGGGTGCCGTCGAAGGCGAGCAGCCGGTCGGCCTCCACGTAGAGGGTTTCGCCGGTCAGATTGATCACCTGGATGTGGTGGCCGCCGTGCCCGAACATCACGGTCCCGCTGCCCTCGACCGCCATCAGCGGGGTCTGCTCGTTGGCCACGCGGCGCCCGATCATGCCCATGACGCCGCCCTGACCGCCCGTCATGCTCGGGGTGAAGGAGACGTCGCCGCGGTAGGCGAGCATCGCGCCGCGCTGGCTGAACATCTTCTGACCAGGGACGACCTGGGCCTCGACCATCTTCGAGTTGATCTCGCGGAACGGCATCAGAGATCGCCCCCGACGGTGTTGCGTTCGCTCGGCTGCACGTAGACCAGGCCCTCGCCCTCGAAGCGGATCTGGAACGCCTCGCCGGAGCCCTCGCCGATCAGCGTGCGGAAGGTCACGCCGGACTGGAAGGACTGCTGGAGGTTGCCGGTGTGCGCGATGTACGCCCCCGGGTCGACGGACAGCGGGTACTGGGCGCTCACGCGCAGCACCACGGCCGGGCCGTCGGAGATGATCGCGGCCTGCCCCGAGCCCTCCACCGTCGTGGTGAACAGACCGTTGCCCGTCGAGGCGCCGCGCAGACCGGTGAACGTGGTGCCGGTGCGCAGGCCGGCGTCCGTGCACAGCAGGTTGCTGGACTCGACGTGGAGCTTTTCACCGTGCAGATTGACCAGATTGATCTCACTTGCGCGGTCGGCGAAGAAGCAGGTGCCGTGCCCCTGTACCTCCATCACCGTCATCTGTTCGCCGGTCAGCCGGCGGGTCACCATGCCGCGGAGGCCTTCGCCACCGCCGGTCATCTTCTTGAAGGCCATCTGCCCGTCGTACGCGACCATGGAGCCGTTCTTCGCTTTCACGGCGTCCCCGGTCAGGTCGACGGCCAGCACCTTGCTGCCTTGGAGTCGGAACTGAGCCACGGGAAGACGTTATCGGCAGGGGGCGGACCCGAACAGAGTCCCGTGGCCGGATATATGACACACCCGGGCGTTTGGGAGCGATCCCGGTCCGGCCCGGCCCGTGCCGCGGCGGAGGGGCCGGGTCAAGATCCCGCAAAGCGGCTGAGACACTGGATGGCGACCCCGGCCTCCCTCCCCGAAGGTTCCACGTGGACATCAAGACCGCCTCCGCCCTGCACCGCCTGCGCCTCGTCTCCGTCCCGGAGGCGCTGTCGTTCCCGGCCCTGCTGATCTTCGGCTCGCTGCTGAGCCGGGTCTCGGACATCGACTACCTGCTGCTGCCGCTGGGCCTGCTGCACGCGTTCCTGTTCATGGTCTACTCGGTGCTGCTGCTGGACGTGTGGTACAAGGCGAAGTGGCCGTTCAAGAAGGCCCTGTTCTTCTTCGTCCTCTCGGTGGTGCCCCTGGGCGGCCTCTACGGCGACAAGCTGCTCAAGCGCGAAGAGGCCGACAGCGTGGTCGCGGCCCGTGCCCGTGAGGCGGCCCGGGCGTGATCGTCGCGTTCTCGGTGACCCCGCTCGGGGTCGGTGAAGAGGTGGGCGAGTACGTCGCCGACGCCGTCCGCGTGGTCCGCGAGTCAGGGCTCCCGAACCGCACCGACGCCATGTTCACCACCGTCGAAGGTGAGTGGAACGAGGTCATGGACGTGATCCGGCGCGCGGTCGCCGCCGTCGAGGAGCGGGCGCCCCGTGTCTCCTTCATCCTGAAGGCCGACATCCGCCCCGGCGTCACCGACGGGATCACCTCGAAGGTGGAGACGGTGGAGCGTCACCTCGCGCAGGGGTGAACGACCCGTTCCCGCCCCACGCCACGAGCACCCCCGGCCGATCGGCCGGGGGCGCTCGCGCACGCCCGGACCCCAATCCGGCTGACCGCGCTCACTGTTGAGCGATCGCTCGCAGCGTGGGAACGGGGGGTGGCCGCACCTCGCGGCGTCGCCGTCGGGCGTCCGGGTGCGCCCGGCGCTGCTCCGCGGACACGGCCTACGAGGCGCCCCGTGCCCGGCGGGCCAGGCCGAGGGCCTGTTCCGACCACCAGGCGCCGGCCGCCGGGCCACCGCGGCAGGTTCCGTCGGACTCGCCGGGCCGTTTCACCCAGAGGTACGCGTCCACGAGCGGGTCGCCGGTCCGGTCGGTCGGCGGCGTGCCGAGCGCACGGCCCGGCGGGTTGCAGGAAACGTGTCCGCGGTCACCCGGCAGGGGCCCCTCGCCGTTGCGGCCGGTGTCGACGACGAAGTGCCGGCCCTCGACCGCCCGGGAGAGCTTCGCGCCGTAGGCCCGTACGGCCGCGTCCGGCTGGAAGCCGGAGACGTTGAGGGCGAAGCCGTCGGCACGGTCGAGGCCCGCGCGGCGGAGCGGGCCGGCGAGATCCGCCGGGTCGCGGATCCACGTCGGCCCGCCGGCGTCCAGATAGACCTTCGTGTGGCGGTTCCGCTTGAGCCGGTCGACGGCCTCGGAGAGCAGCCGGTAGCGCTCGGCGCGGTGCTCGGCGCGCACGCAGCCGTCGACGGCGTGCGCGACGGCGTGCGGCTCCAGCACGACGAGGGCCCGGGCGTCGCCGATGGCATCGGCGAACGCGTCGATCCAGTCGCGGTAGGCGCGGGCGTCGGCGGCGCCGCCCGCGGGCGGCTGCCCGCAGCCGCGGGGCGGGATGTGGTGCGCGGCCAGGACCAGCGTCCGCCCGGAGGCCTTCGCGGCCGCGCGGGCCCGGCGGATCCCGGGTCCGGGATCGCCCGGTCGTCCCCACAGGGCGACCGGCCGGTCCGCGATCCGGCGCAGTACCTGGGCGTCGGCGTAGCGGCCCGTCGCCTCCCAGGCCGCGACCTGCCGGGCGGCCTCGCTGTCGGGGTCCACCCAGAACGGGGACTCGCCGTGGGCGGCCGTGGCCGTGGGGCCGGCGGCTTGGCCGGCGGCGGGACCGCGCGGCCCATGATCCGGCGCGGTGGTGCAGGCGGCGGCCGCGGCGAGGAGCAGGAGGAGGCCGAGGACGGCGACGGGCCTGGGAGCGACGGGTGGCATCCGGATTCCTCGCGACGAAGGGTCGGGGGCAGGCCGTGAGGCGGTGAGGCGGTGACGCAGTAGGGATGTATGACCGGAATATGGTGACATGACGGTCCGTCGGCTCGGTCGTGCGACACCGCCCGCGCCGGTCAGTCGGCGGCGCTCCCGGTGGTGAGGGCGATGGCCAGCGGGGTGCGTTCGTAGAGGACCTGGTGCCCGCGGCGGACGGAGATGAGCAAACCTGCGGCCTGCAGGATCCCCAGGTGGGTCGAGACGGTGGAGGGGGCCAGGCCGAGGCGGTGGGCCAGGGCGGTCGTGGACGCCGGCTCCTCCAGCGCGCACAGGACGTCCGCCCGGGCCCGGCCCAGCAGCCGGGTCAGCGCGGTCGGTGTGTCCTGGTCCGCCGGGGTCCACAGGGCGCCGATGCCGCGCGCCGGATAGACGACGGTCGGCTGCCAGGGCGGGTCGAAGCCGCCCGCGATCTGCGGCCAGACGAAGGCGCTCGGCATGAGCAGCAGCCCCTGGCCGCCCAGCACCCGGTCGTGGTGGCTGGGCCGCTCGATGGTGAGGGTGAGAGACGCGGGGTCCCAGGAGAGATCAGGGTGCAGGCCGTCGAAGAGGGACGCCAGCCCGCCGGCGGCCAGACGGCGGGTGTGGAAGAGGACGTCCGCCTCCAGCAGGGCCCGCAGTCGGGGCCAGTGCGGCTCGACCAGTACGCCCCAGCCCCGCTCCAGCAGGTCGGCCAGTTCCCGTACCGACCGGGCCGGATCGGCGAGCAGGGCCCGGCCCGGCTCGCTGTCGAGCGCGCCCGGCGTGCACGCCAACGACCTGCGGATGTCCTCGCGCGCAGCGGCCGGGTCGGCCGCCCGGATCACCGCGAGCTCCTCCTCGAAGGAGACGCCCGGACCTCCGCGATCGCCGGGATGCGGGCCGTCCTGGGGCGTTGCCGGCTGCGGGCGCTCACCCTGTTGTTCTGGCTTCCGCCCGTCTTCCTCGTCGTCCCCGAGGCGCTGCTCGCCGCGTACGCCGACGGCATCGGCGCCGGGACCGGCGTCCTCGGCCTGATGATGTGCGCCATGCCCGTCGGCACCCTGGCCGGGGAGCTCTGGGCGGGCTCCGCGCTCAGTGCGCGGACGCGTTCGCGGATCGTCGCCCCGCTCGCCGCCGGCGGCCTGCTGCCGTTCCTCCTCTACGCCGGCCGGCCGGGCGTGCCCGTCGCCCTGCTCGCGCTGCTGCTCGCCGGGCTGGCCCACGCCTACACCCTGGGGCTGGACCAGTGGTACGTGGACGCCGTCCCCGACGGGTTGCGCGGCCGGGCGATGACCCTGCTCAGCACCGGCCTGATGACCCTCCAGGGAGCAGGCATGGCTCTGGCCGGGGTCGCCGCCGAGTTCTTCCCGGTGCACGGGGTCGTCACGGGGGCCGGGGTGCTCGGTACGGCCGTCGCCCTGGCTCTCCTGGCCGAACTCCGCTGCGCGGTCCGGCAGGAGGAGCGACTGAGGGATGAGACGGCCCCCGCCGTGAAGTGACCTCCCGGTAGGGTCGGAGGCGTGCCCAAGCCGCTCAGCCTTCCCTTCGACCCCATCGCCCGCGCCGACGAGCTCTGGCAGCAGCGCTGGGGGCCCGTGCCCTCGATGGCCGCGATCACCTCGATCATGCGCGCCCACCAGATCCTGCTCGGCGAGGTCGACGCGGTCGTCAAGCCGTACGGGCTGACCTTCGCGCGCTACGAGGCGCTGGTGCTGCTCACCTTCTCCAAGGCGGGCGAGCTGCCGATGTCGAAGATCGGCGAGAGGCTGATGGTTCACCCGACCTCGGTGACCAACACCGTGGACCGGCTGGTGAGGTCCGGGCTGGTCGCCAAGCGGCCCAACCCGAACGACGGCCGAGGCACCCTCGCCTCCATCACGGAGAAGGGCCGCGAGGTCGTCGAGGCCGCCACGAAGGACCTGATGGCCATCGACTTCGGCCTCGGCGCCTACGACGCCGAGGAGTGCGGCGAGATCTTCGCCCTGCTCCGCCCGCTGCGGGTGGCCGCCGCCGACTTCGAGGAGTCCTGAGGCCGCCCCGCGATCCCGGGGCCGCGTCAAGATCGAGCAAAACGGACGGTTAGGCTCGTCGGCATGAAACGAAGCGTGCTGACCCGCTACCGCGTCATGGCCTACGTGACCGCGGTCATGCTCCTGATCCTGTGCGCCTGCATGGTGGCGAAGTACGGCTTCGACACCGGGGCCGATCTGACCTTCGTGGTGTCGCAGACCCACGGTGTGCTGTTCATGATCTACCTGGTGTTCGCCTTCGACCTGGGATCCAAGGCGAAGTGGCCCTTCGGCAGGCTGCTGTGGGTGCTGGTGTCGGGCACGATCCCGCTGGCCGCCTTCTTCGTCGAGCGCACGGTCCGCGCCGAGGTGGAGCCGCTGATCGACGACTCGCTCGCGACCGCGAAGGCCTGACGACGAGGCGAGCGTCACCCGCCCCCGGGACGACTCCCGGGGGTTTCCCATCGACATTTACTAGGACGTCCTAGTAAATTCGTGGGTATGGACGCTGACGCCATCGAGGAGGGCCGCCGCCGCTGGCAGGCCCGTTATGACAAGGCCCGCAAGCGCGAGGCAGACTTCACCACGCTCTCCGGCGATGAGGTCGAACCCGTCTACGGGCCCCGGCCCGGCGACGCGTACGAGGGCTTCGAGCGGATCGGCTGGCCGGGGGAGTACCCGTACACGCGCGGCCTGCACGCCACCGGCTACCGCGGCCGGACCTGGACCATCCGCCAGTTCGCCGGCTTCGGGAACGCCGAGCAGACGAACGAGCGCTACAAGATGATCCTGGCCGCCGGCGGCGGCGGGCTCTCGGTCGCCTTCGACATGCCGACCCTCATGGGCCGCGACTCCGACGACCCCCGCTCCCTCGGCGAGGTCGGCCACTGCGGCGTCGCCATCGACTCCGCCGCCGACATGGAGGTCCTCTTCAAGGACATTCCCCTCGGCGACGTCACGACCTCCATGACGATCTCGGGCCCCGCCGTGCCCGCCTTCTGCATGTACCTGGTCGCCGCCGAGCGCCAGGGCGTGGACCCCGCCGTCCTGAACGGCACCCTCCAGACGGACATCTTCAAGGAGTACATCGCCCAGAAGGAGTGGCTCTTCGAGCCGGAGCCGCACCTGCGTCTCATCGGCGACCTCATGGAGTACTGCGCGAAGGGCATCCCGGCCTACAAGCCGCTGTCCGTCTCCGGCTACCACATCCGCGAAGCCGGGGCCACGGCCGCGCAGGAGCTCGCGTACACCCTCGCCGACGGCTTCGGCTACGTGGAGCTGGGCCTCTCCCGCGGCCTGGACGTGGACCACTTCGCCTCCGGGCTCTCCTTCTTCTTCGACGCGCACCTCGACTTCTTCGAGGAGATCGCCAAGTTCCGCGCGGCCCGCCGGATCTGGGCGCGCTGGATGAAGGAGGTCTACGGGGCCCGGAACGAGAAGTCGATGTGGCTGCGCTTCCACACGCAGACCGCGGGCGTCTCCCTCACCGCGCAGCAGCCCTACAACAACGTCGTGCGCACCGCCGTGGAAGCCCTCGCGGCCGTCCTCGGCGGCACCAACTCGCTGCACACCAACGCCCTCGACGAGACCCTCGCGCTGCCGAGCGAGCAGGCTGCCGAGATCGCCCTGCGCACCCAGCAGGTGCTGATGGAGGAGACCGGCGTCGCCAACGTGGCGGACCCGCTGGGCGGCTCCTGGTTCGTGGAGCAGCTCACCGACCGCATCGAGGCCGACGCCGAGCGGATCTTCGAGCAGATCAAGGAGCGCGGCCTGCGCGCCCACCCCGACGGGCAGCACCCCATCGGTCCGATCACCTCGGGCATCCTGCGCGGCATCGAGGACGGCTGGTTCACCGGCGAGATCGCCGAGTCCGCCTTCCAGTACCAGCGCTCGCTGGAGAAGGGCGACAAGCGGGTCGTCGGCGTCAACGTCCACCACGGATCGGTCACCGGCGACCTGGAGATCCTGCGGGTCAGCCACGAGGTGGAGCGCGAACAGGTCCGCATGCTCGCCGATCGCAAGGCCCGCCGCGACGACGCCAAGGTCGCCGCCTCCCTGAAGGCCATGCTGGACGCCGCCCGCGACGGGTCGAACATGATCCCCGCCATGCTGGACGCGGTCCGCGCCGAGGCCACGATGGGCGAGATCTGCAACACGCTGCGCGACGAATGGGGCACCTACACCGAGCCCCCGGGCTTCTGAGGCCGGGTCCCGCCCCGGAGAGCGCGCGGAAGGCCGGTCGCGGCGCCCGTACGGTGACGCCGTGACCGGCCTTCCCCTGCCCGTACGGAGCGTGAGCGCGCACGTGGTGAGGAACAGGGGCGGCTGCGGCCTCAGGCGGCGGCCGCGCCGCGCAGGCCGTGCATCAGGAGGGTGGTGAAGGCTGCCACCCAGAGCTCGTCCACCGGCTCCGAGCTCACCAGGGCGCGGTGCACCACGGTGCCCGCGATCACGTCGAAGATCAGGTCCGTGGTGTGGCCGGCGAGGAAGTCGTCCTCCTCGTGGGGGAGTTCGCCGCGGGCCTGGGCCCGTTCGCGGCCCAGGACGACGAGACGTTTCTGCCGGTCCACGATCGCCGACCGGATCCGGTCGCGCAGGGCCTCGTCCCGGGTGGACTCGGCGACGACCGCCATCAGGGCCGTACGGGCCTCCGGGCGCCGCAGCAGCTCCGCGAAGCGCAGGACCACGTACTCGATGTCGGCTTCCAGGGAGCCCCGGTCCGGCAGTTCGAGCGAGTCGAAGAGCTCCGCGACCGCGTCCACGACCAGCTCGCTCTTGCCCGCCCAGCGCCGGTACAGGGTGGTCTTGGCGACGCCCGCGCGGGCCGAGACGTCGCCCATGGTCAGCTTCGACCAGCCCAGCTCGACCAGCGCGTCCCGGGTGGCGGCGAGGATGGCGGCGTCCGCGGCCGCGCTGCGGGGGCGACCGGTGCGGCCGGGGCTCGGGTTGCGCATGGCCGAGACCATACCCGCCGGTAGCCGAACGGGCCGCTGTGGTTCAGATCACGGGCGCCGCGGGGGCGCGCCGGGCCCCCGGGAGAGTTACGCTACGGCTCGTAGCGTAAGAGCGACAACCACGCGACGAGCTACAGGCGCCAGGTGGGGACCCGGCGCCGCCCAGCAAGACGATCGCAGTGGACGTGACGGCACGGACGTGACGGCACGGCCAATTCGCGCGATCTTTTTCGTCGGCGCGCGCACACGGGGGAGGATGTACGCATGCAGCCCAGAAACATGTCCATGAGCGGCGTCGTCGACCTCGCCGCGGTGAAGGCGGCCGGCGAGGCCAAGGCCAAGGCCGAGCAGGCCCGCGCGGAAGCGGCGCGGCAGGCCGCTCAGGGGGGCGCGGCCGCTCCGGCCGCCGGCGCCGTCCCGCCCTCGGCACTCGTCGTCGACGTCGACGAGGCCGGCTTCGAACGCGACGTGCTCCAGCTCTCCGCCGAGGTCCCGGTCGTCCTGGACTTCTGGGCCGAGTGGTGCCAGCCGTGCAAGCAGCTCAGCCCGCTCCTGGAGCGCCTGACCGTCGAGGCGAACGGCCGCCTCGTGCTGGCCAAGGTGGACGTCGACGCCAATCAGATGCTGATGCAGCAGTTCCAGATCCAGGGCATCCCGGCCGTCTTCGCCGTGGTTGCCGGTCAGGTGCTGCCGCTGTTCCAGGGCGTCGCCCCCGAGCAGCAGGTCCGCGAGACCCTCGCCCAGCTGGTCCAGGTCGCCGAGGAGCGCTTCGGGATCATCGGCCTGCAGGTGGACCCGAACGCCGAGGGCGCCGCCGAGACCATCCCGGCCGAGGCGCCGGCCGGACCGTACGACGCGCTGCTGGAGGCGGCCGTCGTCGCACTGGATGCAGGCGACCTGGGCGGTGCGGTGCAGGCGTACAAGAACGTGCTCGCGGACGACCCGGGCAACACCGAGGCCAAACTCGGGTTGGCCCAGGCCGAGCTGCTCGCCAGGGTCCAGCACATGAACCCGCAGCAGGTGCGCACGGCCGCCGCCGAGAATCCGCGCGATCCGGCGGCCCAGATCGCCGCGGCCGACCTCGATCTGGTCGGCGGCCACGTGGAGGACGCCTTCGGGCGCCTGGTGGACACCGTGAAGGTCACGTTCGGTGACGATCGCGATGCGGTGCGGCTGCGGCTTCTCGAACTGTTCGAGGTCATCGGCGCCGACGATCCGAGGGTGACGGCGGCGCGGACGGCGCTGGCGCGGGTGCTCTTCTAGGGCGGCTCCGGTGCGGTTCCGAGCCGGTCCTGGGAAGGGCTCGGAGGTCGGTGGACCGCCGACGATTTGTTGACACGTAGATAAACAGCGGCCGCGCTTTGCCAAAACTTGGCATTCGCGGCCGCTGTTACTCGCAGTAAATCGAACCCCGTGAACTGTCCGGTGTGTTCACCATTCCGCCATTCTGTCGTGGCCCTCGGCGGCACCCTGCGTTGCCGACGGACGGTTACGGGCAGCATGCAGGTTATCTGGCCGTTACCCGCCAGTAACGAACCCTCTTGTGCCCCGGCCGGGAATGGACCACGATCGGCGACGCTCGGTCCTTCCCGCAGAGCCGCTCACTCGGAGCCGCGGTGAAGGGTCCCCACCGGGCCGGCCGGTGGCAGTGGCACCGGCCGTGGGACAGGGGGGTCTCCGCCGCACGGGCGGGGCCTGTCCTCCAGGTTGCGCGAACGCGTGGCCCAGTGGTTGTCGCTCGGGGGTGAACGCCGGTGTATCGGACGTGGCACGGCCGCGGCCGGCCCGCCTGCGCTCCTTCCCGAGGACGTAGCACTTCTCCCATCCCAGGACGGGCGCGGCCCGGACCGGAGATGTACGTCCGAGAAGGAGGAACGAAATGAGTTCTCAGGTTCGTGGCGGGACCAGATGGAAGCGCTTCGCGCTCGTCATGGTGCCGAGCATCGCGGCCACGGCCGCGGTCGGTGTGGGTCTGGCGCAGGGTGCCCTTGCGGCGTCCTTCAGCGTCTCCGGCCAGGACTTCAAGGTCACGGCCGACAAGCTCGACGGTGACAACCTCATCCAGTACGGCGGCATCGCCGAGGGGCACGACCTCAAGGGCAATGCGCAGCACCACCCGGTGACCATCTCCGGGTTCAGCCACGCCGAGATCACCAACATGTGCCAGTCGCTGGTGACCCCGACGCCGCTGGGCAACATCACGCTGCAGCTGCGCACCGGCCACAAGGGCAAGCCGGCCGTCGCCGACAACATCTACCTGGATGTGGCGGAGCTCGACACCGACGCCGAGTTCAAGAACCTGGACATCGGTGTCGCGGTCGGCGACCAGAGCCACAAGACCAAGCCGCAGGCCGGCACGGTCGCCAGCCCGTACGCGTTCTCGCAGCGCGCGGACAAGGCGATCCTGACCAACGTGCGCCAGAAGGCGTGGGCGACCACGGCCGGCACGTTCAAGCTGCCCGACCTGAAGCTGCGCCTGCTCGGTGGCGACCAGCCGTGCTACCAGGACATCAAGGACTGAGTCCGTCCCGGTGAATGACCGGACGGGCGGGTGGCGACGGCTGTCCCCGCCCGCCCGTCCGGGCTCCACAGAGTTCTCCGTACCACCGTTTCCAGGGAGCTGTTGTCCATGAACCCCCAGGCCCCGGTTTACGTTCGCGCAGAAGACGACGCCTGGCTCACCGTGGTGTACTACCACTTCCATGCCTGGAGCGGTCGCCGTCCCTTCTGGGCCGGGCTGTTCACGCTCCTCGGTGGCTTCCCGATCGCGTACTTCCCCTATGCGGACCTCCGGTTGGGCAACGTCAGTCTCGCGATGGCCACCACCGGTGGCGCCGGTGCGCTGATCATCGGTGTACTGCTGATCACGCTGGGCCTGGCCCTCTGGTTCCAGCAGTCCATCCGGGTCTTCGCCGGAGTCGCCTCGATCCTGCTGGCCCTGGTGTCCCTGCCGGTGTCCAACCTCGGCGGCTTCGGGATGGGCTTCGTCCTCTCCCTCATCGGCGGCGCACTCGCCCTGTCGTGGGTGCCCGGACAGCCCGCGGAGGAGGTGCCCGCCGACCGGCAGGCGGCCGTCCAGCAGCCCGCGGTCCAGCAGCCGGGCGCGGTCGCCCTGGGCAAGACGGATGCGGCGCCCGGAGCCCTGGACGTTCCGGGCCCCCGCGAGACGGAGACGGCACACGCGAGCGAGACGACTGCCCACGCCGATGGCGGGAGGAACAGTGCGGGGTGACGAGACGCAGCGGGGCGTGGCCCCAGGCGCAGAGTCCCGTGAGAAGACGGGCCCGCGGCACGCGGCGCCCAGGAAGTCCCTGCTGAACAAGATCCAGATACCCGTCGGCAGGACGATGGCGCTGGCGGCGATGCCGACGGCCGTTTTCGTCGGGATGGGCATGGCGCCCAAACTGGCCGTGGCCGACGACAAGGAGATCCCCTTCGCGCCGGGGCCGTGCGTGACGCGGTCCGACGAGCCGGCGGAGACCGAGTCGAAGTCCCCGTCCCCCACGCCCTCCAAGACGGCCTCGCCGAGCACCTCGCCCAGCGCGTCGCCCGCAGCCTCCACCGCCGCGAAGCCGAAGGCGAGCCCTTCCCCTTCGGCGACCGGCTCCCCGTCGGCGAGCACCCCGGCGCCGGCCGCCACCACGCCTGCGCCGGCACCCACGAAGTCCGCGAACCCGCTGGACCCCCTCGGCGTGGGCGACAAGCTCAAGGACCTCTTCGACGGGCTGGGCAAGCCGCTGGAGCCGAAGGCGGACCCGACGCCCACGGCCACGCCCTCCACGACGGCGAAGCCGGCCCCGGACCCTGCGGCGGAAGCGATCAGGCGCGCCGCCGAGCAGGCCGGTGCCACGGTCGAGGAGCTGCCCGACGAGGTCAAGGACACCGTCAGGAAGCCCAAGGACGAGAAGCCCAAGGACGAGACACCCGAGGACGAGGGCGACGAGGGTGACGAGGGCGAGGACGCGACCGAGCCCGGGACGACGAAGGACCCGGACGGGAAGGAACCCTTCCCCTGTCCGACCTACGACGCCGAGGCCCTGGCCAACGCCGAGCTGGAGCAGGGCATCCCGCTCCTGCCGGACGAGCCCTGGTACCTCGACAGCTCCCTGCTGACCCTCTACGGCCTCGACTACCACGGCATCGTCGAGGTGAAGACCGCCGGCGGCAAGGTGAAGAAGGTCCTGAAGTTCACCGCGGACTCGCTGGACATCAAGGACCTCTACCAGACGGTCGGCAAGGGCGGGAACGTCGCCCACCTGAAGTCGCGTCCGGGCTCCACGTCCAAGATCCGCGGCGGCACGGTGACGATGTACACCGAGAGCCTCAAGGGGAAGCTGTTCGGGCTGATCCCGATCGAGTTCACTCCGAACAGCCCGCCGCCCCTGAATGTCCCGTTCGCGTTCTTCACGGACGTCAAGGTCGTCCAGGCCGGCCAGTTCGGCGGCACCCTGACGGTCCCGGGACTGAAGAACTACATCGGTCCGCCCGAGTAGGCGGCACGCCGTACGGACGCACACCGAGGGCGGCACCCCGCGTCACCGCGGGG